>NZ_JBTNDR010000032.1:0-48150 GCF_054510895.1 Arthrobacter sp. HLT1-20
CCGCAGAATGTCATCGTGGGTGCTTGCAAGCTTTTCTTCGTAGCGGGCCACCCACCATTGATGGGCGGTCATTGATCCTTGCGGTGTTTGAACGGTAGCCAGGCAGCGGGCCGTGTCCAGGTGGGAGGCGTTTAGATGAGCGAAAGGATCCTGGGCGCCGATGCAGTGAGCCGTCCGGACACGCAGGGCAACCTCGATTTGTTCCAGCGCCTCCAGCAGTATGAGGCGTAGTCGTTGGTCAAACGTCCATAAAGCGTGGGCGTCTTCGAAAGTCGTTCCTGGTTTTAGTAGATCCGAGCGGACAACGGTCCCGTCAGCGTCAACGTGGTCAATTTCGCGGAACGGGTACCAGTAGGCGGCCAATCGGTAATAGCCGACATTCCGCAGATCTCGTAGCGCATAGTCGTGGCTGGGGATGCGCATTCCTCGTGAGAGGAGGATTTCCAGCTGTTGCTCGTAGGTGCGATGCGGTTTCGGTTCCAGGATGGCCCCTTCGAGTTAAAGAAAGCCAGCCCTTGCCGATGGCAGAGGGGCTGGGGCTTAATGCATCCAGTCTATCGCAAACCGTGCGTAACTGGGGTATCTGTTCTATGGGTGTTGACTACTTCCGCTTCGTCACACACCCGCCACCAGTAGTACCGTCGTGCAGATGATCTTCGGTCTGGCAAGCGACAGCTGCAATGGCCTGAGATCACGAAACGCGCGCCTGCATGCCCTCTCGCTGCGGTAGCAATACGCGTCGCAACGGTTGATGAATGCATCCAAATCCCACAAACACCCGAACAGGCGGCAACGTCGAAACATCATCGGCGGGGGTGACTGCGGGACTTTCCGGTGATCTTGATAGTCGCTGAAAGCTCGGGATCAGGACCTGCCGGGAACGTCGAGCACTCGCCTGAATTCGAAGCCGAGAGATGTCCCATATAACCTCCCATGACCGGGCTTTTTCTAGGGCACGGTATACGGGAATGTGGCGCCTGCGGAACTACATAGATTCGAATATTTCATAAGTCGTCTGCACTCGTTCCGGTGAACGACCGTCTTACGGGACTCATCAGTGGTGACCCTACGGGATGCTCTTTCGAACACTAAACAGGTAGATAGTTGAATCAGGGCTGGCGCTTCGCAGCAAGGCCGCCGCTGGTACACGTCGCGTAGAACCACGGAATGGAATTCAGCGACTTAGGCGCCGTTCCAGCAATTATTCTTGCTTGGCCGTTGAAGGCTGGAAGGCCTTCGCGTAGAGGCGAAGGAAGTCTACGTGTCGGGGCTTAATTCGCGGGTGGTCCAGCAGCAGAACGAGTGGTTCCCACCAGTCAAAAACACACCATGAATTTAGACGACCAAATGCCAAATGGTCTTCCACTGACAGGTCATCGTCATTCACCAAACGAATGAGCGCGTCCGCCGCGTTTCCCTTTTGGATGGTGAGACTGATTTCCATGACGGCAACGGGGTTTGCAGGGTCCCATTTTCTCAGAGGTTCACCCGGGCGATAATGCGAAGAATCGGAGACAAGTTCCATAGCGAGGACTCTATCAGGGCACAATTTCCTCATTTCAAGTTAGCCCGGAACTTCCAGCGCTGGCTTCGATGTTCTAGGGCCGATGGCGGACCGAACCTCGTCTGCACGGTTAATCGTCACCCGAGCCTGTGGCCGCAAGGGGACATTGACCACCGGGGCACGCCCCGGTGATCGAACCGCCCCACAGAGGGTTCCCCTGCGGGAATTCTCGCGCTACCGCGAATAATCCTGCAGGCCAGACCAGGGGTCAGAATTGCAGTTCTTCTGGAATCAATCGTCTACCGATGGCCGTGAGATCGAACATGAGATTCATGACTTCGCCCAACGGATCACGCGGGTCAGGGACGAGCCATTCACGCATCCTGCTCTCCAATTCGCGACCGCGTTCCGGCCACTTGTTGAGCCCCTGAATATCGTAGTTGCCTGCTTCCAGAACGCCTTCGCTGCAAAATCTGAGCACCCACAGAATTGAGTCTTCTCGTGGCGCCGGCGAGCCTGCTTCACGAAATAGTTGCATAACCTCTGCGAAGCGCAGCCAGTCGCTCCAACCTCGAGAGAGTACCTCTAGATCAAATTCTGAAGTATGCAACTGCTCCCCCAACTAGCTCGGTTTACGTGAAACTTGGTTCCGCAAAGCCTACAACGCGACTATCTCCAGCTCGAGCACACCTTTTCGCACGTCCATACTTCATAGGTGGCACAAGAACTTGCAAAATGTCCCGCAAAGCGTTCCCCTTACGGGACGAGTTCGGTGTCTGGCCAGCTGGAAGGCAACCGAGTTGGAATGGATCTGCCGCAGCCGACCGTTGGGCTGGTGGTTCACGGCAAACCTGTCGAATTGCGTGGGCTGGAAGATCGAATCTGCCACGCCGGGTTGATTGCAGTCTCGAGGGAAGTTCATGGCTAACCGATGGTCATCAGTGCCGTGAGTAGGACGAACGGAGGGCCAATTATTGGCAGCTTTGGCTTCAATCCACCAGGGTCTGAAAAACCGCGTATTTCCGCCGATTTTATGCACGACGGTTGAAAAACGTGACCTCAGGTGGAGTCGAAATAGACCCTGAAAATGTCAGAAAAGTGACCAACTTTTCGTTCAAAAACGTGAGTAAAACGTGATTTGGCACCTCGGCGCGCCTGGCCAAAAAAGTAAAATCGCAGGTCAGAGCCACATTTGGTGCCCCGGGCGGGAATTGAACCCACGGCCAAGAGATTCTTGGGCCCAACTGCCAGGACGCCGACGAGCCGCCCCAGGCAAGGCCAGGTCACTTGCTCGGCGGCGCCCGGTCAAGGCGCCGCAAATGAACACCTAGCGGGGCCATGATTTCCATAACATCCTTGACTCGGCGCTGATCTTGCGCTTTAGTTCATAATGAACAAACAAACATTAATAGATGCCAAGGGGATGTCCATATGTTGACTGACGACCGCCACGCAATGATTTTGCGTGAACTCCAGCACAGGGGCTCTCTGAACGTCGCCGAATTTGCCGCACGTGTTGGGGTCTCGGGCATGACACTGCGCCGAGACCTGGCAACACTGGAGGATCAAGGCTCACTGCAGCGCGTGCACGGCGGGGCCGTGCCCGTTGCCGCGCTGCCCTTTGGAGGAAATGCCCAGCAGCAGGGCGGCCCAGGGGGAGGTCCCCAACAGCAGCGAAGCGGGGCCGCGGGGCGGTCCGTGCCGGGAGCGCGCAGGCCGGTCGCCACCATCGGCATGGTGGTGCCCAGTGCAAGTTACTATTTCCCCTCGGTCATTCGCGGCGCGGAGGCTGCTGCCCGCCAACTTGGCGTGCGGCTGGTGCTGGCCGTCTCCAACTACTCCCAGGTGGAGGAACAGCGGCAAATTGAGCGCCTTCTGGCCAACGGGGTGGACGGCCTGCTGGTGACGCCCAGCGGAGAATCCCTGGCCAACAGCAACACGCTCAAGGCGCTCTCGCTTGCCAACGTCCCCGTGGTCATCGCCGAACGCCCCATTGATGACGTTCTTGATGACGTTGCGCTGGAGTCGGTGCGCAGCGACCATGTCAGGGGCGCCGAGATCGCCATCAACCACCTAATCGGCTTGGGGCATCACGCGATTGGCCTGTGCGTGCGCCGCAGCAGCCCCACCGCACTTCATCTGATCAAGGGCTATCGGCTGGCGCTCGAGCGCGCTGGCGTGGAATACCGGGACGGCAATGCGCGCTTCATCACCGTGGACCGTGGCCAGCCGGAAGCACTGCGGGAACAAATCCAGGAGCTGGTCAACTGGGTTGCGGAGTCAAAATTCACGGCAGTGCTGGTCCTCAACGATGAGGATGCGCTGACCTTTGTGGATTGCTGCCACGCACGGGACATTTCCATTCCCGATGATCTAGCGATTGTTGCCTACGACGACGAGATTGCCTCCATGGGAGCCGTGCCCCTGACTGCCGTTGCTCCGCCCAAATACGATGTGGGCTACCAGGCGCTGCAGATGTGCATGAACCGGGTTGGCTCCAGGTACGGCAATGCGCCTGCCCTTCAGCAGGTCAGCCTGTCGCCTACTTTGATGGTCAGGGAGTCATCGGCACCCTAGGAGGTGCCGCCCGGCAGTCGTTCCGGCCGTTCCGAAATCAAGAGTGTTCAGTAATGTTCATTTCGCTGCTTGTGTTCATGTTTGGGTGTTTCATTGTTGTAGCGCATGTGTTGTGGGGCACATGAAAACGTTCATCAGGGAATTCAAAGGAGAACACAATGAAGCGTCGCACTCTACTCATCGGAGCAGCCGGACTGCTCGGCACCGGTCTGCTGGCTACCGCCTGCGGAACCGCGGAGAAGCCGGCCGCCAATGCGGGCCCGGTCGCGGCACCCAAGGGAGAGGTCACTTTCTGGTCGGCATTGGCTGGCATGGACAAGGTCTCGGAAGCATTCAACGCCAGTCAGAGTGACATCAAGGTCAAGTTCGAACCCATCCCCGATGGTTCCAGTGGCGGCTACGCCAAGTTGTCCACGGCCATTACTGCCGGCAACGGTCCGGATGTTTCCACCGTTGAGTACCCCCAGCTCCCACAGTTTGTCAGTAACGGCCAAGTGGTTCCGCTGAACGACTTGATCGACAAGAGCGCCAGCATTGACAAGTACTCGGAGCAGATTCGCGGAATGGTCGAGTTCGGTGGAAACATCTACGGATTGCCGTACGACGCCGCCCCGCAGATTTTCTGGGTCCGCAAGGATCTGTTGGACGAAGCTGGCGCCGCAGTGCCCACAACCTGGGAAGAATTTGAAGAGGTTGGCAAGAAGCTCAAGAAAGTCAGCCCCAATCGCTACCTCGCAAGCTTCAACCCCAACGAGGTGCCCATCACGGCGGCCCTCGCGTGGCAGGGCGGCGCCAAGTGGTTCAGCTCCGAGAACGACAAGTGGAAGATCGGCATCAACGACGACGCCACCATGAAGGTCGCCACTTTCTGGCAGAAAATGATCGATTCTGAGATCGTCAAGGTTCAGCAGGCCGCCAGCGACGAGTGGGGCATGGATCTGGCCCAGGGCAACGTTGCCGGTGTGTTGGGTGCCAGCTGGAGCGCCCGTGGCCTGCAGAAGCGCGTGGAAAAGGCTGGTCAGAAGGGCGCATGGATTGCCGCGCAGATGCCCACCTGGGGCGAGCCTGCCGGTGCGTTCTATGGCGGCTCCAGTTTCAACGTCACCAAGGGAAGCAAGAACCCCGCGGCCGCGGCAAAGTTCATCCAGTACCTGACCACTGACCCGAAGGCCATTGAGGCCCGCGGCAACGGTGGTGCTGCCGTCATCGCCTTCCCCGGTTTGACCGCCGTTGCGCAGAAGGCTTTCGACTCGAGCTTCTACGGCAACGACATCTACGCAGTCTTCGCGGCAGCCTCCAAGAACGTCACCCCCGGTTGGCAGTGGGGACCCAACTGGGAAATCACCAAGACCGCCATCGGCGACGCCTACGGCAAGCTCACCACCGGGGGGACCGTTGGCGAGGCCATCACCTCGGCGCAGAAGGCAACCGTTGAGGGATTGAAGCAGTCTGGCCTGTCCGTTACCGAGTAGCAGCACGGTGGGCCGCCTCGCAACACGCCAGGGCGGCCCACCGAAGGAGGAGAACACCATGGCCACACAGGCACCAGCACTACCTAGGCGCCGAAAGCGCACAGCTACGGGGAACAGCGGGCGCACCGCAGCTTTGTTTCTCACCCCCTTTTTCGCCGTCTTTACCGTGGCCATGGTTGCCCCGGTTTTCTACTCGATTTGGCTGAGCTTCTTCAGCGAGCGGAAATCGGGGCTTGGGTTTGGCGACCCCGTCACCACCTTTGTGGGACTTGAAAACTACGTGCAGGTGCTCCAGTCCGAGAGTTTCGTCAGCGGCCTGCTTCGCCTGGCCATGTACTGCGCAATGTACATTCCGGCCATGGTGGGCGGTGCTGTCATCTTTGCCCTGCTCCTTGATGCCAGCGTGGCCAAGGCCAAGAAGATGTTCCAGCTGCTGGTCTTCCTCCCGCACGCCGTGCCGGGTGTCATCGCGGCCTTGATCTGGGCCTACCTGTATACCCCCGGCATCAGTCCGCTGGTGCAGGCCCTGGAAAGCGGCGGCATTCAGATCAATTTCCTGGACGCCCACATGGTGCTCCCCTCCGTGGTGAACATTGCCGTATGGGAATGGACCGGCTACAACGTGATCATCCTGTTCACCGCTTTGCAAGCTGTTCCCCGCGAGATCCTGGAAGCTGCCAGAGTCGACGGCGCCAGCGAGGTCCGGCTGTCCCTGGCCATCAAGTTCCCCCTGGTCCTGCCAGCTCTAAGCGTCATCATGCTCTTCACCATGATTGGGACCCTGCAGCTGTTCACCGAGCCAATGATTCTAGCCAAGGCCACATCGTCAATCACCACAACCTGGGTGCCAAACATGTGGGCTTACGATGCAGCATTCAACAAACACAACCTCAACCAGGCAGCGGCGGCCTCAATCATCATCGCGTTGTTGGCGGCTGTCCTGTCCTTCGTCGTCACACGCTTCAGCAACAAGGCAGGCAAATCATGAGCACCGAAACCATCCTTCGACCGAAGGAGTCACGCAGGCAGCAGGTTCCTTCCCCGCAGAAGGGCTCCAAACGCGACGGCGGTTTTGCCAGCAAGTTCACCGTCAATGGCCTGCTGATACTGGGCTGCGCCTACATGGTCATCCCCGTAGTCTGGCTGCTTTTTGCCTCAACCAAGAACACGGCGGATCTTTACGGCACCAGCGCCTTTGCCTTCGGCGACTTTGCACTCTTTGACAACATTGCCAACGTGGCCAAACAGGACGACGGCGTGTTCTTCCGCTGGATGGCAAACTCCATCATGTACGCCGGATTCGGTGCGGTGTTTGGCGGACTCATTGCCGTCATGGCTGGCTACGCCTTTGACAAGTTCAACTTCCGCTGGAAGGAATCCTTCTTTGGCGTTGTCCTGGTTGGCGTCCTGGTGCCCAACACGGCCACCGTGCTGCCCATGTACTTGCTGGCATCTGAAGTTGGTTTGACCAACACCATGTGGGCCGTGCTCATCCCCGTGCTGTGCAACCCCTTCGGCGTCTACCTGGCCAGGGTGTACAGCGCGGGATACATTCCGGCGGAGACCCTGGAGGCTGCGCGCGTTGACGGTGCCGGACCCATCCGCTCCTTCTTCTCCATTGGCCTGCCCATGATGGTGCCCGGCTTCGTCACCATCGGACTGTTCCAATTTGTTGGCGTGTGGAACAACTTCATGCTGCCCTTGGTGATGTTGCAGAACCAGCAGCTACTGCCGGTCAGTGTTGGCATTTCCATTTGGCAGGGCCACACGGTTCAGTTGCCCGACTATGCCCCCCTGGTCATCACCGGATCTTTCCTCTCCATCATTCCGCTGCTTATCGCGTTCGTCATGCTGCAGCGTTTCTGGAAGTCGGGCCTCACAGCTGGGAGCGTCAAATGAGCCGCCTTGCACCGTTGCCAAACGTGGCGCTAGCCATGCCGGCCGCCACCGCCAACAGGTTGTTCCCTTCCCGGCTCCTGGACACCTTGGCGGCCGAGGTGAACCTTCTCCGCCGCGAGCCGCTGGAAGATTTCACCTCCGCGGCATCCCTGGAATTACTTGCCCAGGCGGACATTCTCATCACCGGGTGGGGCTGCCACAGCATCGACGAGGACGTCTTGGCCGCGGCGCCGGCGCTGAAGTACATTTTCCATGCCGCGGGAACCGTCAAGAGCCACGTCTCCGAGGCCTGCTGGGAACGTGGCATCCAGGTCAGCACTGCCGCTGACGTCAACGCCATTCCCGTGGCCGAGTACACCCTGGCCATGATCCTGCTGGCCAACAAAAATATCCTGCAACTGGGCCGTCTGCTTCACCTGCAGCGTTCCCCCGTGAACCCGGAGGAAGAATTCCCCGCCATGGGCAACTACCGCAAGCGTGTGGGCATCATTGGCGCCTCCAAGATTGGCCGCCACGTGATCCGGCTGCTCGAGCCCTTCGATGTGGAAGTTGTTGTGGCTGATCCTTTCCTGGACGACGCCGAGGCAACAGTTTTGGGGGTCACTCCAGTATCGCTGGAGGAACTGGCCGCCACGTGCCACGTCGTGAGCCTACACGCGCCGTCGCTGCCGTCCACCCTGAACCTGATTGACGCGGGCATCATTGCCAGCTTCCGCCCGGGCGCCACGTTCATCAACACGGCCCGTGGCGAACTGGTGGACCAGGATGCGCTCCTGCGCAGGATCGAGGCGGGCGATCTGTTTGCCGTGTTGGATGTGACCACCCCGTGGGAATTGCCCGCAGATTCGGTTTTCTACAGTCACCCGAACGTGCTGCTTACCCCACACATTGCCGGTTCGCTGGGCACCGAATTGGAGCGTCTGGCCGCCACGGCGGTGGATGAGGCCATCAGGGTGGCCCGCGGGGAGCCGCTGCTCTTCAGCCTGTCCGCCGAGCAACTGCAATTCACCGCCTGACCGGCACCCCCACCTCTGAGGAGCACCATGACTGTCCTGACCATGGCCATGACGCCGGCCCGCGCCGGCGATGTCTGCGACCAGCAGACCCGGACCCGCCTGGAAGATCTCTTCGAGGTTCGCTGGGCGAGTGACACTTTGGGACCGGATGAGTTGGCTAGCCTTGCCCGCGGCAGTGACGTGCTGGTGACCTCCTGGGGGACTCCGCACCTTGCTGCTGGATTGTTCGACGGCGATGACGCGCCCTCCGTGATTGCCCACGCGGCCGGATCCATCAAGTGGCTCGTGGACGGTTCCGTGCTGGATGGTTCGGCCGCCAACCGTCACGTAACGGCGTTCTCCGCAGGGACACGCATCGCCTGGTCCGTGGGTGAATATTGTTTGGCGGCGACCATGACCTTGTTGCGGCGGTTGCCGGAGTTTGACCAGAACACCCGTGCGGGGCTGTGGCAGCCGGCAGGGCTGCGCGGGCGTGAGCTGCGTGGGCGCAGGGTGGGTATTGTGGGCGCCAGTTCCACGGCCAGGGCATTCATCGAACTGCTGCGGCCATTTCAGTGCAACATTGCCGTTTATGACCCGTACTTGTCGTTGGCGAAGGCCCGGCAACTGGGTGTGACGCTGGCGTCCCTGGGGGAGGTGACCCAGGCGGACATCGTCTCCATCCATGTGCCCGACGTGCCCGCAACGGAGGGCATGATCACGGCCAAGCTAATAGCCGCGATGCGGGACAACACCGTAGTCATCAACTCCTCCCGGGGCCTTGCCGTGGATAACAAGGCCCTGGAACGGGAACTGGCCCGGGGCAGGCTGCAGGCTGCCCTTGACGTGTATCCCACCGAACCGCCCAGGATGTCCAAGGCGATGCTGGGTGCCGACAACGTCCTACTCACCCCGCACATTGCCGGTGACACCCTCGAAGGGCATGCCTCACTGGTGGGGTACGTGCTCACCGATGTCCTGCAGTGGCTGGAGCACGGCACCCTAGGCGCAGGCTACGTCAACCCCGCAACCCTGGCGTTCTCCGCCTAAACCACCTCCAGACCGGACGAAAGGCAGCTGTGTCAAAAATAGTGTCAGTTGAGACGTTCGCCGTCCCCGTAAAGTTCAAGCACACCTTTGTCCTGGGCAGCGGGTCGGTGGGGGCCGCCGGCGCCAGCGGCAACGTTGTGTTCGTCAAGATCACCACCGATTGCGGCGTTGTGGGCTGGGGTGAACAACGCGCCCTGCCCAGCTGGAGCTACGAGACCGTGGAGACCATCGCCGTGGTGATCGAACGGTACTTCGCCCCCCTGCTCACTCAACTGAGCCCGTTCGACGTCGAACTGTTCCACGCGCAGGCGAACAGCCTGCTTAGCCCCTCGGTCTCTAACGGATTCCCCTTTGCCCGTGCCGCCGTGGACATTGCCATGCACGACGCGGCCGGGAAGATTGCCGGCGTGCCCGTCCATGCCCTCCTAGGCGGGAAGGTGGTCTCAGAGCTGAAGCTTTGCTCGGCGATCGGTGTCGACTCGGCCCAGGCCATGGCGGGGCGGGCCGTCGAGTCCAGTGACTACCACGCCTACAAGATCAAGATTTCCGGAGACGTAGCCCGCGACACCACTGCAATCCATGCCGTGGCTGGCGCGGTAGGCGGCAAACCCCTATGGCTGGATGCGAACCAGTCCTACCAGCCATCGGGGATGCTGCAACTGCTCAAAAACATCGCGGACATCCCCAACCTGCGCTGCGTGGAGCAGCCAGTTGCCAGCACCAATTGGGCCGGCATGCAAACACTGCGCGCGTCCATGACTGTGCCGCTGGCCATTGACGAGGGCAGTTTCACGGCCACGGACCTGGCCAGAAACATTGCGTTGAACACGGCCGACATGGTGGTCGTGAAGATCTGCAAGGCTGGCGGAATTCGCAACGCGCTCAAGACCTCCCACGTGGCCGGCGCCAACGGCATCGAGATCCTGGCCAGTGGGCTCACTGACTGCGGGGTGGCCTTTGCCGCTTCCCTGCACCTGTTCAGCCTCATGAACCTGGCCCTGCCGGCCGAGCTCAACGGCCCGGAACTGCTGGCCGATCTGTATGTGGAGGGATTGGACATCACCAACGCAGTGGCCACGGTTCCCAACGGTCCCGGCTTGGGCGTCACAGTGGATGAGGAGCGAATCCGTTTTGAAGCAAAAACACCCTAAAGCGGCAGGAGCACGTCCATGAGTACTTCGCCAGCTAGTCCCGCCGGCGGGACCACACCTGCGGCCTTGTGGTCGGTTTTCACCAAGCCCTGGCCGCACCACTCGGGCGCCCAGATTGGCCGCCTCGTCTCAGAAATTGGCCTCACCGGTGTTGAAGTGCCCGTCCGCAACAACACGTACCTGACCCCGGCCAACGCCAGCGTTGAACTGCCACGGTTCACCAACGAATTAGCCGGATTTGGGGTGGGCGCGGTCAGCGTTGCCGCGGAGCTCTCGGAGCCCATGTTCCATGCTTGCGCGGAGGCTGGCGTTCCACTGATTCGGGTCATGGCGCAGGTGTTTGAGGACGACTACAGCCGCTCTGTTGCGCTTTTCCGCGGACAACTGGAGCAGGCGGTTCCCTGGACGCGGAACTATGGGGTCCAGGTGGGCATTCAGCCGCATCACGGCGACTATGTTTCCAGCGTTGTGGGTGTCATGGCGCTCTTGGAAGGCCTGCCGCCGGAACATTTCAGGGTCATCTGGGACGCCGTCCACGACGCCTTAGCCGGGGACGCCCCAGAAACAACTCTGCCCATGGTGGCAGACAGGCTCGCCATGGTGAACTTGAAGAATGTTATCTATGAGCGGATCCCGGGCACTGCCGATTCACCCACGGGCGCGGCATGGGACACCGTGTATGTTCCAGCCAATGCGGGGCTGGCCCACTGGGGCCGGGTTTTGGCCGCGGTGCAACGGCTGGGCGGCCAGGTCCCCATCTGCCTCTCCGCCCAATACTCCACCGCAGCCCCCGCCGAGGAACTCCTGGTCCGGGATGTTGCCTTCGCTCAGCGGCTCTGGGCAGCTGGCCTTGCGGCAGAAATCTAGCGCAAGGCCAGCCGCGTCTGGGTCTGGGCGGCGCCGCCGTTGGCCTTGAGCCGGCGCAGAAGCTGGTCAAGGGCCTTAGTGCTCGGGACCAGGACGTGCAGGATGTAGTCGTAGGGGCCGGTGACATGGACGGCATCCCGCACGGCGGGCTCGGCAGCGGACCAACTCAGGAACGCGGCCGAGTCCGTGACCGGATTCAGCCTGACGTCGATGAAAGCCTCCAAATCGGCTCCGCTGTGGGCCACATCTCCGGCAAGAATGGCCTGATAACCCACAATGACACCACTGCTCTCGAGACGCCGCACCCGGGCGGAGGCCGCATTGGTGCTCAGCCCAATGCGGGTGCCCAGCTCGCTAAAGGAAATCCGCGCTTCCTGCCGAAAAATGCTGAGAATAGTCTCGTCTACGCTGTCCATGCCGCGATTCTATCCGTTGGACCGCCAGATTCTCAGTCGGCGCGCGTGGGTGGGCGGATAGTGGATTCATGGATATCACGTATGCCTTTGCTGGGGGACTGCTTGCCGGGTTCGGCCTGGCAGCGCCCCTGGGCGCCATTGGGGTGCTTTTGATTCGCGAGGGCGTCACGAAGGGCTTCCGGGAAGCCGCTCCCGCCGCAGCCGCGGTGGGCCTGGTGGATGCCGCCTACTGCGCCGTGGCCGTGGCAGTGGGGCAGACGGCCGCACCCATGGTGGCATCCTGGGGCAGCCTGCCACGGCTGGTGGGTGGCCTGGCGCTCATCGCCTTGGCTGGATGGGGCCTGCTCAAAACGTGTGCCGCCGGGTCCATGCAGCAGGGCCAAGACGAACCCCCCATGGCTGCCAGGGGCCGCAGGTTTCTAGTTTTTGCGGGCCTCACCGCGGCAAACCCTGCCACGCTGATCTACTTCGCCGCGTTGACAGCGGGGCTCGGCGCGGCTCTTGGCCCACCCTCCACCGCACTGGCTTTTGTGCTGGGCGTTGCCGCGGCCTCGCTCGGTTGGCAGCTCGGCCTGGCGCTGGCGGGGCATGCCCTCCGGGGCCGGGTGACCGCCCGTGGTCAGCGTTACTTGAACGTGGTGGGGCACTCAATAGTTTTGTTGCTCGGGGCGGCAACAGTTGTCGCCAGCGCGGCCACGTAGAGGCTCCCAGCCGCCGTCGAACATGTCTGGATGAGGCCAGGGTCGATTGGCCAGCGGTTCAATCGTCATGACCGTGACGCGCCGCACCATGGACGGCGCCTTGAGGAAGTAGGAGACTTGCGTCATGCGATACACATTGCTTTTGCACTACCCTGAGGCCGACGTGGCACGGATCGGCGCCGAGGCCATGGCAGCGGGCCAGCGTGCCTTCGCCAGCTACGCTGCGGCACTTCACCAGGCGGGCGCCCTGGTCAGCGCCGAGGTCCTAGCGCAGTCCGCCAGCAGCACCACCTTGAGGATGCTCGACGGCGTGCTGGCGGTTCAGGACGGACCGTTCGCCGACACGAAGGAACAGTTGGGCGGAACGTTCGTGATCGACGTTCCCAATCTGGACGTCGCCATCGACTGGGGCAGGCGGGCGCCGTCCATTGGGTGGGGCCCGGTGGAGGTGCGGCCGGGGGCGACGCACACGGTTAATGGAACGTGGCAGCCCAACACGTAGATTCTGTTCAGGCGCGGGCCGCTGCCGAGCATGCGGCACGCGCCTCCTACGGGCGCCTCATTGCGCTGCTGGCTGCTTCAACGGGCGACGTGGCCTTGGCCGAAGACGCGCTGGCAACGGCTTGAGAGCAGGCCCTGGCGAAGTGGCCCGGTCACGGTGTTCCGCATAGCCGCGGTCTTCGCGCTTCCTGCCACGGCCATGGCGCAACGGCTGGTGCGGGCCAAACAGCGGATCAAGACTGCGCGCATTCCCTTTGCCGTGCCGGACCGTAACGCCTTGCCGTAGCGGCTGCCAGCCGTCCTGGAGGCCATTTACGGCTGCTATGCCATGGCCAGTTCTGCTGGCGGCAGAAACAATGCTGACCTCGCCGGCGAGGCACAGTACCTGACACTGGCTGGTTTACTGGGCTCGGAACCGGAACCCTGGGGTTTGGCGGCGCTCATCACGCTGGCCCGGGCACCAGCACCAACACACGGTTTTGTCCCGCTCGAGGAACAGGACACCACCTTGTGGAATGAACAGCTCATCACCGAAGGGGAGCAGTACCTGAGCCTGGCAACCACGGCGGGTCCACCGGAGGTGCATGACTATCTGCTACGTCGTGCTGCTGACATCAGGGCCGAACCGGATCGCGTTTCGCCGTAGTGGTCAGCGCGTATCCGTCGGGGCGGCCGGACTGCGTCATGGGCAGTGCCGGGGACGCCCCCCGACATTTGTTGCGGCCGCCCGACATTTGGAATTTCGGTGTACCTAAACTATGGTCATTCCATGGCATTATTTACCTCCACGCGACCTCAATTCCTCCGGCGTGCGCTGGCGGCCGGAGCCGCCCTTCTCGCAGTGAGCCTCACAGCATGCGGGCCTGCTGGTCTGCCCGGTAGCGGTGCGCAGGATGACCGCCCCGTGGTGCTGACAACCTTCACAGTTCTGGCAGACATTGCCCAGAATGTGGCCGGAGACAAGCTCCGCGTGGAATCCATCACCAAGGTCGGGGCGGAGATTCATGGCTACGAGCCCACCCCGGCGGACATCCGCAAGGCCAGCAAGGCGGATCTGATCCTGGACAACGGCATGGGGCTGGAAGCATGGTTTGCGCAATTTGTGCAGGATGTGAAGGCGCCGCATGCTGTGGTGAGTGACGGTGTTGAGTCCATCAACATCTCGGAGGACGCCTACAAAGACAAGCCAAACCCGCACGCCTGGATGTCGCCGTCGAACGTGCAGATCTATGTCAACAACATGGTGGCGGCCTTTGCCAAACTGGATCCCGCCAATGCCGATTTCTATGCGGGCAACGGAGCCAGCTACAACGCGAAGCTTCAGGGGGTTCAGGATGCCTTGGTGGCCGATCTTGCGGTCCTGCCGGACAACCAGCGCGCCCTGGTCAGCTGTGAAGGCGCCTTTTCCTACCTGGCCCGCGATGCCGGACTGAGCGAAAAATACATCTGGGCCGTCAACGCAGAACAGCAGGCCACACCCCAGCAGATCTCCGGTGTCATTGAGTTTGTCCGGAGCAACAAGGTTCCGGCAGTGTTTTGTGAATCAACGGTGTCCGCGGCCCCCATGGAGCAGGTCGTGGAGGCCACCGACGCCAGCTTCGGAGGCACGCTGTACGTTGACTCACTGTCCGAGCCCGACGGCCCCGTGCCCACCTACCTGGACTTGATTCGGCATGACGCCCAGGTCATCACCACCGCCCTCACCGGCGCACCCGCAGGCACCCAGTCAGGAGGAACATCATGAGCGCCGCCATTGATGTACGGGCCGTTACCGTCCACTACGGGGACGTGCTGGCGCTGGATCAGGCCACCCTGAGCTTGGAGAAGGGGCGGATTTGCGGTCTGGTGGGCATGAACGGTTCGGGGAAATCAACCTTGTTCAAGGCCATCATGGGCTTGGTGAAGCCCGACGCCGGCACCGTCACCATCGACGGCGCCACGCCCGCGAAAGCCCGCCGGTCCGGCGTGGTCAGCTATGTTCCGCAGAGCGAGGATGTGGACTGGCAGTTCCCACTCTCGGTGCAGGACGTTGTCATGATGGGCAGGTATGGGCACATGGGCCCCAGCCGGCGTCCACGCAAGGCGGACAAGCTGGCCGTGGCCCAGGCATTGGACCGTGTTGAGCTCTCCAAGTACGCGCACCGCCAGATTGGCCAGCTGTCCGGCGGCCAGAAGAAGCGCGCGTTCGTGGCCCGCGGAATTGCCCAGGAGGCAACCACCCTGCTGCTCGATGAGCCGTTTGCCGGTGTGGACAAACGCTCGGAGGCCACCATCTGTGAGCTCTTGCGGCAACTGGCACGGGACGGTGCCACCATTCTTGTCTCCACCCACGACCTTCATGCTCTGCCGGATTTGGCCGATGAGGCCGTGCTGCTCATGCACAGGGTCCTGCTGTATGGCACGCCCAACGACGTTCTGCAGCCAGAAAACCTGGCGCTTGCCTTTGGCCTGGACGTGGCACCCCGAAGTGAGAGCACACCATGACCATCTTTGACTTCCTGCTGGAACCCTTCGACTACGTTTTCATGCAGCGGGCACTGGCCGTGACGGTCATTGCTGCCGTGGTTTGCGCCGTCCTGTCCTGCTGGCTGGTGCTCATTGGCTGGTCGCTCATGGGCGACGCCGTCTCGCACGCAGTCCTCCCGGGGGTTGTCCTGGCCTACATTGTTGGCGCGCCTTTCGCCGTGGGGGCCGTGATCTTCGGCTTCTTGGCTGTAGCGCTGATCGGCGCCGTGCGGGACACCAGCCGGGTCAAGGAGGATGCGGCCATTGGCATTGTTTTCACCACGCTCTTTGCCCTGGGGCTGGTGCTGATTTCCGTCACACCCAGCCAAACCGACCTCAGTCACATTATCTTCGGCAATCTGCTGGGGCTCAGTCACTCGGACCTCATCCAGGTGCTGGTGCTGGGAGCCATCACCTTGGCCATCCTTGTCATCAAGCGCCGGGACTTCACCCTGTACGCGTTCGACCCCACCCACGCCCACGCGATCGGCCTGAACCCGCGCATGCTCGGAGCCTTCCTGCTGGGGCTGCTTGCGCTGACCTCTGTGGTGGCACTGCAGGCGGTGGGGGTGGTGCTGGTGGTGGCCATGCTGATCATTCCGGGGGCCACGGCCTACCTGCTCACCGACCGCTTTGGCCGCATGCTGATCCTGGCACCCACCATCTCGGCGGCCTGCGCCGTGGTGGGCCTCTACGCCAGCTACTACCTTGACGCCGCTTCCGGGGGCATGGTGGTCCTAACCCAGGGAGCCGCCTTTACCCTGGTGTATCTGTTCAGCCCGCGCCATGGCCTGCTGGTCACCCGCGTCAAAGCAGTACGACGCCGGAAGCTGGCTGCCGTCTAAGCCGCGCCTGCGGGTCAGACCCCTTAGATGGTGATCTTTTGCGCGCCAACCACCTTGACCACAAAAATGTGGAACTCCTGCAGCCAGTGACGCAGGAAATCCTCGGTGCTCTGAACCGTTACGCTACCGTCATCGTCAATCAGACCTTCAGTGAAGTGGATGTAGCACTCCGGGTAGGCCAGTTCGGGCGAATTCACAAACGACAGGATGCTGCGCAGGTGTTGTTGGGCCACGGCCGTGCTGATGTGTCCGGGGGAGGTGCCGGTCACGGCGGAGGGCTTCTTGGCAAAAGAGTTGGAGCCCCAGGGCCGCGATCCCCAGTCGATGGCGTTCCTCAATGCGCCCGGAATGCTGCGGTTGCACTCCGGAGTCACAAAGATGATCGCATCCGCGGCTGTACAGCGGCAGCTTGCCCAGGGGAATGTCCACGAGCTTGAGCTCAGGCGGCGCCAGTTTCACTAATGCTTTGGCCAGCTTCCTGTTGATGGAATCCGATGCCAAGCTGCCAACAAAAACGCCCACTGTGTAGCTCATCAGCCGCCCTTCCATGGAAACTGTGCCGGGCACCTGCCCGCAGCTTTCAATGTAGCCCTCCGAGACCGCCGCGTCCATGCTTTGCGGCGCTCTGCGGCGGACCCCGGAATCAGTCTGGTGCACGTGGCCCAGCCCGCCATGCCGGCCTGGCCTTACGCCTTGGGCCCATCTCGTAACGACCGTGAAACCTGGGTAAGCCGCACCGATCTGCGGGTGCAGGGCTACCGATACCGGCATGACCGCATCTCGCCCGCGGGACAGCTATTGCCGGTGTTTTCCACTGTCCGTTTGGCCAATTGACACCCGCTGGGGGCGGGCGGAACATTGGGGTAACAATGGCGAGGCGGTAGTGGGGCGCTGGGGAGCGATGGGCCGCCTGGGGGGCAGGGGGCTGTGATGTCTGCTGGATTGGCAGATGTAGTTCCGGGAGCGGTGCGCGAGGTGATCGCCGTCGACAGGCCTCCAACGTGGCGGGGGACACCCTTCCGTGTCTCCTACATCTACACCGACCGTGAAGTTTCCGGCGCCGAACTCCTGGACATCCACCGTTGGGCGGCAGGGGAACACCTGGAAAGCCCCCGCGTCATTTCACCGTTCTCACTGCAGTGGGCTTCAGTTTTTCACCCCCGTTTCTACCGGGCGGCTGTCCGTTCCGGGGTCTCCGCCGGGTACCCGATG
The DNA here is from genome assembly GCF_054510895.1 of Arthrobacter sp. HLT1-20. NCBI lineage: Bacteria > Bacillati > Actinomycetota > Actinomycetes > Micrococcales > Micrococcaceae > Arthrobacter > Arthrobacter sp. HLT1-20. The sequence goes on from NZ_JBTNDR010000032.1 coordinate 17,696, forward strand.
GCACCCGTGCAGGGGCAGTTCGACGATTCCGCCCTGCAGCGGCTGTGGCTGGAATCGGTGATGTTCCTGGCGTCGGTGACGCTTTCCGCCGCCGTGGTCCAATCCCGTTACAGTTCCGGAACCCTGGCCAGCAAGTACGACAGACTCTGGCAGGCAGGCAAGTATGCTTCCATGGGGTTGATTCCCGGCCTATCAGGCGAATCCCTCATGGATGAGGTGCAGTCCATGGCGCATGCCTCCGATCACTCGGATCTGGACAGGCTCCTGGCCATCCGCCGCTGTTTTGAGGAAATCATCAATCATCTGGACGGTCCGCGGTCTGTCTCCGAAGTTCGCCTGTCCCACGGCCACGTCCCTTTGGAACTGCGGCCGCGGTTCGCTTTCATGGATGATCTCAGGGACATGATCGGCTCCGACCTTGAGTGCGTGGTGGTCTACGGTTCCAGCATCAACAGCCACAACTTTGCCGACTACGACATGGTCCTGGTGGTCAAACATCCGGAAACCGTTCTACGGAAACTTCATGGCACCTCGCCCAGCTTTGCCGGCAAGGAACTAAACGTTGGCATCTACTCCGCTGAGGAACTCTGGCGCATGCAGTGCCTCTCGGGAGACAACCTGGCCGGCTACGGCCTCTGCATCTACGGCGAGACCCGGGTGCCGGCCAAAGCCGTACCTGACTTGATGATGCGCAACCTCAGCTTTGGCATGGTCCGGCAACGCCAGCAGCTGGGGATGGTGGGCGCTGCCATGGCACATCAGCCGAACTCAGGCGATGACCTGCACAACCTTTTTGAGTACTTTGTGAAGATTCCTGCCAACATCGCCAAGGGAACCTTTGGTGCCATGGAGCAGCGGCTCACCAAGAACCAGGTCCACGAGTGGCTGGAGCAGGTCTGCGGCTTCCGGACCCCGCAGATGCAGCGGCTGGTCAGGGGCGGCGACCCCGGGCTGGCACTTGCGGAATCTGCCGTGGCAACGGGAGCAACTCTTCGCGCCCTGAACGATCGTTTTAGCATTGTCCGTCAGCAAGCGTGAACTGAGACAAGGAGTTCCCCCATGCCCACATCAACACTCCGCCGGAGCCCGGCCGCCAGCCTCATCCTGGATCAATGCCGTGACCTGGGACTGGAGGTGGAGCTGCTGTCCGCCACACCCTCCCAGGTGGTCCTGAGCGGGCCCAGCAGCGAGGAGTTGCGGGTGGATCTAAACCACCCACGGCACTCCTTCATGGACCAGATCCTGCAGCAAATCACGTTTGATTTCGTGGCGCTGCCACTGCTGGTGCTTGGCGACAGCAAGGAAATCCGCCTGCTGACCCCCAAGATTGCCTTGGCCAGGCTCTTGCCCACCTTGTACTCGTTCACCAACAACAGGTACGGGGTGGTGGAGGGAACCGAGGAAATCCGGGCCAGGTTCTCGGCCGAAATTTTCCGGGCCATGGCGTTGTCGCCGGGCCCCTACACCCTCTCCTCGGCCTTCTTGGCCCTGGTGGAATCACCGGTGGGACCACTGCTGGCTGAACGCCGGGTGGAGGTGTGCAATCTTGAGACTCGCGTCAAGCGTTACCATATTGGCTCGCCGATCCACAGGTATCTTTTCACCGAGGAGCACCCAACGGCAGTGGGTCCGGCCTTGCAGCGCTGGGACCGTTTCGCCGAGCCCATTGTCTGTTTCGACTGGCGGCACCCCCTGACCGACCGTGAAGGCAACCGCCTGGCCGACGAACCGCTGCCGGACGACTACGCCGCGCTGTGGACCAATGACGTCAACCGGGCCAAACGCCTAGCCCGGGACACTTTTGGCTGGTTGGAAGACTTCTTCACGGCCGGCGGACTGAAGCTCATCGACATCTGCTTCTTTATCGACCAAAGCAGCGGCACCATCTACGGGGAGATCAGCCCAGACTGCATGCGCGTCAGAACACATGCCGCCGATGACGCGGACGCTCTCGACAAGGATCAGTGGCGAAGCGGCGGCGGCCCGGATTTGATCCTGGAACGCTACGCACGGCTGCACTCGATCCTTTTTGGGCCATCCATCAACCACCAAGTCACAAAGGAGATTCCGTCATGAGCACGCTAACCATCAAGAACACCCGAACCAAGGTGTCACCCGGGGGAGTCATCACCCTGCCGGTCTCAGCACGCAAGACCCTGGGAATGACACCCAAGACCGGCTCCCGGGTGACGGTTTCCGTCAAGGGCAACACTGTGTTGCTGGCACCTGCAACGGCCGACGGCGGATTCCGGGTTTCGCCGAGTGGCCAAATGGAGGTGCGTGGAGACGCCCTGAAGGTGCTCGAAGGAGGCAAGGAACGCCATTTCTACTTCGAATTGGACGACGAGTCACACACAGTCGCCCTGCACCCATGGGAGTAGTTGATGGGCAGGGCTTGCGTGGCGTGGTGGGCATCGACGGACACGACGGCACGGGCAAGACCACCCTTGCCAAGAATGTTGCTGAACGGCTGGGCATGTCCTACCTGCGGCCCTTTGGGGGGAGCCGTGGGCAGGAACTGACCCGAGCCAGCGAGTCGGGAGACACTGCTGAGGTGCTCCGCATTGGCGCTTCAGCGCTGGAACATGCCCTCCAATCCGCAGACGGCACCGGTGCCATCCTCCTGGACAGGTCATGGATGACGGTGGCTTCCTTAGTGGATGACGACGAATTCCGGGAGCATTGGACGTTGTGGATCCCCACCATTTTGTGCTGGGCGGATCTTCCCACCACGCTGTCCAGACTGGCGCAACGTGACGAGCCCGAAGAATCCCTGGCTGCACATCGCCACTACATTGCGCGGTACAAGGCACTCGCGGAAGCCAACGGGTGCACCGTGGTGGACACCTCCCATGCCAGCGAGGAAGACTCCACAGCTGAAATGGCCTTGGCAGTTACCGCCTTGTTGGAAAAAACAGAGAAGCGGAGCATTTCGCACCCGTACCGCAGGACGCAGCTGCGGAATCGTCCTCAGTGACTTTGGGACGGCACCGGAAGGATTTCCGGTGCCGGCCCAAAGGACAAGCCAACTGCTTACTTACAGCTTGCTGTTAGTGGTTTGCCGTCCTGCGACGGTTCATCACGAACACTGCCCCACCTGCTAGGAGCAGCAACACTGCGAGTCCGCCCAACACGGTGGCGTTGGCACCGGTGTTCGCCAAATCATCGGCCGCCGGGGTGGTGGTTGCAGTGCTTGCGGGGCTGGTGCCCGGCGTGGTGGTGGGCGTGGTGACCGCGGCCGTAATAGTCAGCCCGGTACGGAGCTGGCGGGCCTGCCCGTCAACACCCACACCATCAATCACAATGCTGTGTTGGCCCACCGCCACACCGGCCGGCAAGGACACGCTCAAGACAGCAATTCCCTGGGCATCCACCGTGGCGGTGCCCAAGTTCACGGGTGTGGAGTGCAGGGTGAAGGTGGCACTCGTGCCCGGCTTGAAGCCCTTGCCCGTGATGGTGAGCTTGCCACCGGCAGCAACGCTGTCCGCACTCAAGCCAATGCCACCGGCCGGAGCCGACGCACTCGGCGACACCGACGGGGTTGCGCTTGGCGTCACCGAGGGCGTAGCCGACGCTGACGGGGTGACTGAAGGCGTTGCGCTCGGCGTTGCGGGCGACGTGGTTGCGGGTGCCGTTGTCGGTGGAACCACTGCAGCGATGGCCACCGAGCCAAATCCGGTCAGGGTCCCGGTGGCGCCCTGAACACTCACAATGGGGGCCCCAGCGGCAAGTCCCGTGGGGATGACCAACGGTGCCTCGCCTGCGGCATTGCTGCGAATCCACTCACCGCTCACGGTACGGGGGTTGATCCCGGCGCCGTGAACTGTTGCGAGGAGCCAGGTGTCTGCGGGCAGGTTCTTCAGGGTGACATATTCGCCGCCGTTGAACTCGGTTCCTGGAATAGCCAAGTTGACGGGTGAGGTGGCCGGCAAAGTCGCCGGATCCACAACGGCCGGTTTGGCTGCGGGGGCCGCTGGAGCAGTGCTCCAGTTGATGCCGGCTGTCTTGAAGTGAGTCAAGTCTTGGAGGGCCATGCGCCCGCCAAGAGTGCTGGCACGTTTGCTGAAGTCGGTGTACTTGCGACTGGCCTGGGGTGACCAGGCAACCTCGGCCGTGGCCAAGGTGCGCGGGTATTGGTAAGTTTCGGTTTGTTCCATGCCGCGGATCCATTCGCCCCACTGCACGGTTTCCACGCCCAGCACACGGTCGTCGCCAACACCGGGCAGGTAGGTACCCGGATCCCAGTCATAGTGGTTTTGCAGGGTGCAACCACCACCACCGCAGGCCCAGGTGCCGCCGGCAGTCTGGCTGGCGTCCTGCTTCTGTGGGATGTAGGTCTTCTCTGCGGGGGAGAGGATCGCCTTGAGGTTGTTCGCAAGGATCTTATTCGCTGTGGTCTGCCTGTTCCCGGACCAGAACTGCACAATGGAGCCGGCAGGCAGATTGGCCGAGGTGAATTCGTTCCAGCCGATGACCTGCTTGTTCAGGTCCGTGACCTGCTTGGTGAACTTGTCCACCATGGTCACGTATTTGTCGTGTGGGGTGACGTGCGATTCGTCGCCACCGATATGCACGTAGGGGCCGGGAGTCATGGCGGCAAGCTGCGTCAGGACCTCCTTGGTGAACTCGTACGTGGCGGCGTTGTCGGCGTCGAAGGTGGAGGCGCCGACGTTCCCGGATCCCTGGTGCGGGGCAGTGGTCTGTCCCGCCAGCGGCTTGGGCGCGGACCCTGCCGAATTCAGCTGCGGAATGGCGTGGAGGGCGGCGGTGCTGTGCCCGGGGATGTCGATCTCCGGAACCACGACCATGCCGTTCTCACCGGCGTAGCGGACAATCTCCTTGTAATCTGCCTTGGTGTAGAACCCCGTGTGGCCCAGCTCGGTGCCCTGAAGAACTCCGGCGTCGTTGTAGGTCATGGCGGTTTTGCCGGAGATGTCCGTCAGGTCTGTGTACTTGATTCCGGCAGGGTTGACTGCCGGCTGGTCCATGGCAATCCGCCAACCCTGGTCATCGGTGAGGTGCAGGTGCAGCTTGTTGTATTTAAACTGGGCTGCGTTGTCGATGTGCTCCTTCATCTCATCCACTGTGTAGAAGGAGCGAGCCACATCGATCTGGATGCCGCGGTAGTCGTAGCGTGGGTAGTCACTGATGACCACTCCGCCCACAGTCCATGGGGTGTTGACAACAATGTCCGATTCAATCCACTGCGGGAACAACTGGCGCAAGGTTTGCACGCCGTTCAACGCGCCGGCTGCGGTATTGGCCGCCACCTTGACTCCGTTTGCATCTGCTTGGATGGTGTAGCTTTCCGGCTTGGCGTCGGAGCGCTCGGGCGCCACGGTGAAGGATACGTCTGCGGCGGTGGCGGTTCCGGCCACCACAGGGAGTGCAAACCCTGTGCTCTTGCGAGCTTTTTGGGCGAAGTAGTTGGCCGCGTCAACAGCTGCTCCGGAGGCAATAATGCGACTGGACGGGGTCAACCGGAATGTTCCCGCCGCGGTCACGGCGGAGGCCACGGGCAACGGCACCAAGGACAGATTGTCTGGCACCACGGGCTGGGGCTTGTCATAGATCTCAAACTCGGAAATGGAGTAGCCGAACGTGGCCCACTGCTTGGCCAACATCACCCGTACGTATTTAACGTTGGCAGCACCCACCTGGATTTCGTCAATGCGTGCCGGGCCGGTGGTGCTGGTCACGGACTTGATATCGGTCCAGGTGGTGCCATCCGCCGAGGTCTGCAAGGTGAATTGACGTGCGGCGCCGGCGGGCCAGTTGATCTTCACATTGTCTACCGGGCCGCTGGCTGCCAGTTCCACCTGGAACCAGCCAGCGTCACCGGCTGATGAGGACCAGCGCGTGCCGGTATTGCCGTCCAGGGCGTTTGCGGCAACGTTGCCCGGGATGGCGGCCTCAACATTATGCGCGGTGGCGGTGCCTGTCCTGGCAATATTGGTGGGAGCTGCCTGCGTGGGCACCACAATCGGGGCTGCCTGGGCTTGCAGGGCTGTAAAGGCTGTAGGTAAGACAGCAGCAAACAGGCCGAGCGCGGCGGCGCAGGCGAGCCCGGCCGTCGTCGTTCTTCTAAGTGTTTTCAATCGATTTCTCGCTTTACTTCTCTTGGGACCGCAAGAGGCATCCGATTCGGGTGGTGCTACTGGGTGATGAAACGTTCGACGGCGGTCACTGGGCGTACGCGCTCGTCCGCGGGAATGTCACCGGCAAAGGCCAGCCACTGGGCAAACTTGTCGCCCCGTTCAACCAACTGGCGGTACATTTCCCGGCGCATGGCCGAAACTCGTTCCCGGTAGATGGGGACGTTGATGACGTTGTTCAGCTCATCGGGATCGGCCACCATGTCGTAGAACTCGTCAATGCCTTCTGGGTTGGCAATGTATTTCACGTCCTTGTTGCGCAGCATGCGCTGGGCGTACGGGAAGTGGTGGCCGTGGAATTCGCACAGGATATCCTCGCGCCAACCGTCAACCTCCGCGCCTGTGGCCAGCGGCAACAGGCTCCGTCCTTGAACGCCTGATGCGTCAGCGCCGGCGATCCAATGGAAGGTGGCGGTGAAGTCCAGCAGGCTGATGAAACGGTCTTCACGGCGCTCACTCTCGCCGGGGAGGGCCAGGATGGCGGGTATGCGGTAAATGTCCTCATACATGGCCGGGCCCTTGTCATTGAGCCGGTGGGCGCCGGTGAACTCGCCGTGGTCGGCGGTGAACATGACAGCCGTGTTATCGCTCAGGCCCAGCTCATCCAGCACGGCCAGGATGCGGCCCACCTCGTAGTCGATCATGGAGACATAGCCCCAGTACACAGCCGTGAGCTTCTTCCACTCATCCACAGTGAAGCAGTCGGTGGACCAGTATTCGGCGTAGGCCTGCTGAATGAGGGGCTTGCCCTGGAACGTTTCGGCAAAGGAGCCGGGCAGTTCCACCGTGGACGGGTCCACCATGTCGTACCACTGTTGCGGGATCAGGTACGGCAGGTGCGGGCCAAAAATGTGACAGGACAGGAAGAACGGTGTGCCGTCTTCCTCCTGCAACGCCCCGGCCGCGAATTCACGCAGTTTTGCGATGGTTTGATCCGCCAGAAACGCCTCAAAGGTGGCTTCCGTGGGCTGGTCCGTGACGCCGGCAATCAGGTGGCCCTGGCTGCCGTCGGCCCGTGTGGTGTACACGGGGGAGGAGATGCGGAAGTCCGGGTGGTCGTTGGCCTTGAGCCAGTCCTCATAACCCGGGTCATCGAACACGTTCAGGGCCCCGGGCAGGTGGATTCCCTCAAAACCGTAATGTTCCGGACCGCGGTCCTTGCCCACATGCCATTTGCCCACATGACCCAGCCGGTAGCCCTGGTCAATTAAGGCTGCGGAGAAGGTGGGCAACCCGTCGGGAAGTTCCTCCCGGTGCCCGGAGTTCCACTCATAGTTGGCCAACAAGCCATGCTCAAAGGGTTGCAAGCCTGTGAGCAGGCTGGCGCGCGCGGGGGTGCAGATGGCCGTGGGCGTGTAGGCCCGGTCAAACGTTGTCCCTCGTGCTGCGAGCCTGTCAAGGTTGGGTGTGTGCTGTGAGGTGTTGCCGTAGCATCCCAGAGTGTCGATACGTTGCTGGTCCGTCATCAGGAACAGCATGTTCTGGCGTTTGTTTTCAGGTATTGCGGACGTCATGGAGAGCTATACCTTGGGTGCGCTGACAAACAGTTCGGAGTTGTAGAACGTCTTGGGATCCACAACTTCCTTGATCTTCTCGGCCTTCTTGAACTGTTCCTGCAGGGCGTTCAGCCACGTGTAGATGGTGCCGTCGGAGGACAAGGTTTCAAGTTCCTTGGACGTGAACAGCTTGGCGACGCCGGCCTGGGCCTTCATGTCCTCTTCCTTGAGTTTGAGGAACTTTGCCGTCAAGGCGATGGTGGTGTCCTGGTTGGCGTGTCGGTAGTCATTGGCACTCTTGACCACGGAGATGAAACTGGCGGCCAACTGCTTGTCCTTGGCTGCACGTCCCGGTCCTGCGACGAAAGTGGACGGGAAGGTGAGCTGGTCAATGAAATCTTCGTTGGAGTACAGCTCCACCAGGTCCGGCTGGCCCTTCTTGGCGCTGTCGATCAGCGGGTACCAGAGGGCTGCGCCGTCCACCTGCTTGGAGGCGAAGGCGGCAACAATCGCCGGCGGCTCCATGGCTGTGATCTGGAAGTCTTCGCGGGTGAGGCCTTCCTTCTTCAAGGCCAGCGAGAACAACTGGTCTCCGGAGGTTCCTGCCGGGACAGCCACCTTCTTACCTTTCAAATCCGCCAGGGTCTTGAAACCGGGCTGGGCAATGATGCGGTCGGCGTTGGAGACGGAGTTCACGGCCCAGATCTCCGCCTTGCCCGACGCCGGCAGCCACAGTGCACCGGAGCCGATGTAGGCCACGTCGATGTTGTTGGTGCCCAGTGCTTGGATGGCCAGCGGGCCATTCGTGAAGGGAAGGTACTGTGGCTTCAGGCCTGCCTTGGCCCAGAATCCTTCCTGGTCGGCCACTGCCATCAGGGCTGCGCCGTTGTAGTCGGCGATGTAGCCAACTTTGATTTCCACCGCTTCCTTCGCGGCCGCGTTGGCGCCGGCGTCCTCTGTTTTTGCGCCACAGGCGGCAAGTAGCGAGATGGCTGCTGCGCCCATGGAGAGTTGCAGGACATTGCGGCGGGAAATGGTTGAAGACATGGTTACTCCTGGAGAGGTGTTGCCCGTCTCGGGGCAGGGGTAGGGGGGTGATAATGCGGGAAGGCTGTTCTACTGGTGGGCTTCTGCCACACCGGGCTGGTGGTAGACGGCTTCCCAGACTTGGGCGCGGAGGCGGGCGAACTCATCGCTGAGCCGCATTTCTTCCGTGCGCGGGTAGGGCAGGTCGATCTTGATCTCCTTGAAGATGCGTCCGGGCCGGGCTGCCATCACAATCACGCGGGAGGCCAGGAACACTGACTCGTCCACGTCATGGGTGACGAACATGACTGTGCGCCGTTCCTTGGTCCAGGTCTCCATTAGCTGTTCCTGCATGTGGACGCGGGTCAGGGCATCGAGGGCGCCGAAGGGCTCGTCCATGAGCAGGATTTCCGGGTTCACGGCGTAGGCACGGGCGATGGCGCAGCGCTGCTTCATGCCGCCGGAGAGTTCCTTGGGCAGGGCGTCGGCGAAGCGGGTCAGGCCCACCAGTTCCAGGTAGTGGTCCACAATGACGCGGCGCTCCTTGGCCGGAACCTTTTTCAGTTCCAGGCCGAACTCCACGTTCTTGCGGACAGTGAGCCAGGGGAATAGTGCGTATTGCTGGAAGATGACGCCTGTGCGGGTGCTGGGTCCGTCCACCTCGCGGTCATCAACCATGACCCGGCCACTACTGGGTTCCAGCAGGCCGGCGGCGGCATTGAGCATGGTGGATTTTCCGCAGCCGGAGGGGCCCACCACGGTGACGAATTCGCCGTCGGCTATGTCGAGGTTGACGCCATTCAAGGCGGTGAAGGTGCTCCCCGAGAGGGTGAACTCCTTGCGCAGGCTTTCAAAGCGGATCATGGCTTGTTGAGTTGAGGTTGTCATGGGAGGTCCTTAGCGGCGTTCTTGCCAGCGGGTCAGATGGGCTTCGATCATGAGCAGTAGGCGGTCCATGAGCAGGCCCAGGATGCCAATGACAATGACATTGACCAGGATGGTGGGCATGTCGTAGAACTGCTGGGCCTGTTGCATGCGCATGCCCAGGCCGTTGGGGGCCGCTATGAGCTCAGCGGCAACCACTGTGGCCCAGCCGGCGCCGAGACCGATGCGCATGCCCACCAGGATGAACGGCGAGGAGGCGGGGACCACTACGCGGCGGAAGATGACCCAGCTGTTGGCGCCCAGCACACGGGCCGCGTTGATGAGTGTCTTGTCCACACTGACAACACCCTGGTAGGTGGAGATGACGCAGGAGAGGAAAGCCGCGAGGAAGATGACGAAGATCTTGGGTGTTTCACCGATGCCCATGGTGACCATGACCAGGGGGAGAAGGGCGAGCGGGGGGATGGTGCGGAAGAACTGCACCCACGGCTCAATGATGGCCCGGCCCACCTGATACCAGCCCATCAAGAAGCCCACGGGAATGGCCAGCAGCGAACCGATCAGGAAACCACTGAGCACGCGGGCCAGGGACGCTCCGGTGTCTTCGGCGAGTGTGCCGTCGGCTAGCACCTCTCCTGCGCGGAGCAGTACTTCCCCTGGGCCCGGCAGGCCAACAATTCCGGCGGTGGAGAACAGTGCCCATGCGCCAAGACCGGCTGCAACCGACACGAAGTTGATGCCCAGCAGTGACTTGCGGCTGAGCTTGCCGGGGCCAGTTGTGGACTTCTTGTTGGCCGGCCTTTCTGCTGGTGTGGGGGACTCAAGCGGCGCTTGACCATGTGCGCGGTGCTCTCTGCGGGCGGTGGGGTCCGCCACGGAGCTGAAGGTATCTTTCGGTGCCATGGATAAAACTTATGGCACGGATCACATCATGTCAAGGCTCTTTACATAAGTAGGCTTTACGTTAAGTTTTATGCCATTTCCGCTACGTTTTCGGCAGGACGGCGCCCTCTAGCTTGGCGTCGTTGAGGCGCGTCCCATACATCATCCCGGGCAGCAGTCGATGGGACAGCTGCGTGGGGTGCATGTTGTGTTGGGTGTTCGCCGGCAGGGCCCTAGCCCAGGGTTGCCATGGCCCAATGCTTAAGTGCCATTTGGGCTGCGCCGTCGCTGCCCGCCGTGGGCGCGAAGGGGGTGGCCGTGATGGTGGTGGTGCGTGTCCCCAGTCCCAGGTGCTGTTCGGCCAGGGCGGCGCGGGTGGGCGCCAGGAGCGGTTCGCCAAATTGTGAGAGTTCCCCGGCAACTACCACGCGACTGGGGTCCAGCAGCACGCAGGCGCTGATGGTTGCCCGCGCCAGCAGTTCTCCGGCCCAAGACACAACATCAGTGGCGATGGGGTCTCCGGCTGCGGCGGCGTCGGCAATGGCGGCAATGGACTCGAAAGCCTGCCCACGATGTGCTGCTTCGGTGAGCACGCTGGCTTCGTTGAGGAAGCTCTCCAGGCAACCCTGACGCCCGCACCAGCAGTGGGGGCCGGTGAAGTCAACGCTAATATGCCCCATTTCACCGGCGATGCCGTTTCCGCCGCGCAAAGGCGTGCCATTGACCACCATGGCAGAGCTGACCCCGGCCGCCAGGACCACATAGAGGAGATCCTCACTGCTCGTGGCGTAGCTCAGGGCGGCGAGGCGGATGTTGTTGTCCCACAGCAGGGGGATGGGAAGAGCCGCACGCAGCGGAGCCAATGTGGCGCCGTCTGGATCCAGCTGGCGCTCATCGCCGTCGGAGAGGGAATGGGGGTTGGCGTGGCGGCTGGCAATGCCAACACCCATGCCTTTGGCCGACTCAGGGGTGATCTTGCCGGCCCGGATCATTTCGCGAAGCATGTCGGCGGCGAGCTGGACTTTTCCCTGCAAGCCAATGGATTCGGTGAGCTCCCAATGTTCATGGGCAACCGTTGAGCCGTCAAATCCTGCCACCGAGATGCTCAGGCGGCGGCGTCCCAGCTCGATTCCCACGGTGGCTCCTGCGCCGGGATTGAGTTGGAGTACCTTGGTGGGGCGGCCGTTTCGGGTGGCTCCTAGGCGTTCCTGGTCAATCTCGGTCAGGACGCCGCGGTGGCGCAGGTCCCCCACGATGGCGGAGAGTGTGGTGCGGGAAAGCTTGGTGTCGGTCTCCAGGTCGCGCCGGGTCCGGTGTCCGTGGGTCACCAGTGAATCCAAAACACGAAGCTCGTGCCGGCGCCGCACCGCCTGCAAAGCGCTGTCATCGGGTGTCAGCATGTCCGCCTCCTTCAACAAAGGTCCAATCAGCCAAGACGGCTTATGTAAAGTCTATTGTCTTATTGAGGCTGCCGAGGTTGCGCCACGCGCTTGTTTCAGCGAGGCAAGCCGGGCCTAGCTGACGCTGCGCGCAGCCCTGATGAAGTCGCGAATCAGGCTCGGGTCCTTCACACCGCGGCTGGATTCCACGCCGCTGGAGACATCCACACCATGGGGGCGCAGCGCCTGGGCGAGGGCCGCCACATTGCCCGGGTTGAGTCCGCCGGCCAGGAGCCAGAACCCCTGGGGTGCCCCCTGGGCCAGTTTGCTTCTGTCAAAAGTTTCGCCTGCGCCAGGTTCGACGGCGTCGAGCAAGATCCGCTCGGATTCCCACGCGAGCTTTTCCCGTGGACCCAGGGCATTGTAGGCATCCACCGAAAAAGCCCGCAAGGTGCGCAAGCCCTCCTGCTGCAGGAGCGTCACCTCCGCCAGTGGTTCATCCCCGTGCAGCTGGACGGTTGTCAGCCGCGCTTCACGGGCCGTTGCCAGGACCTCGTCAATGGATTGGTTGCGGAACACGCCCACCGTTTCAATACCCCGGGGGACGCGGTCAATCAGTTCGGCTGCGAGCGCGGCCGTGACCGTACGGGGGCTGCGGGGGGCGAAGATGAATCCCACGGCGTTGGCGCCGGACTCAACGGCGGCGGCAACTGTTTCGGCAGTTTGAAGGCCACAGATCTTGATGTACATCTTGGGGATTCTGTCCGTTCGTCTCAACATCGCTCCGGGTGGCACGCGCATGTGCGGGCCCCGTCTTCATGTTAACAGCCACGGCAGCTAGGGGAGGAAGACGGCGTCGGCGATGGCCCAGATGACGTAGCCGCTCACGGGGACAAGTACCAGCCATTCCCGCACTGATCCGGCATTGCCCAGCAGGGGTATGGCAATGTTTCCGCCGGGGCGCCAGATGTTCTTGAGCAGGGGAATTTTGCGCAGCATCCGGGGCGGCCTGATGCGCAGGGGCCACAGCAGGTTGCATCCGCCGGTGGTGAGCATGTCTCCAATGATGTGGATACTCACGCCCAGGGCCATGGAGAGAGGGAACCAATAGGGTTCCTGCGGGGCGAACAAGGTGACAAAGGTGCCCACGGCCAGCCCCACCACCCAGGGGAACTTTCGCATGGTGTCGGGAATGAACTTCAGTGACTTGGCAGCGAACGAGGCAAGGAGAACGGCCAGCAGGCCCGCACCCGGAAAAATGGTGCCAAAGCTGGCCAGCTCAACGGTCCACATTCCCGCCAACCAGGCTATCGCCACGAAGGATGCCAGTCCCAGGACGGAATGGGTGCCATGCCGGTGTCCGCCGGACATCTTGCCCACCTGAATGCACAGGATGTTGGAGACCGGTGGCAGTGAATGGGCTATGGTGGCGTGCCTGTGGTCGGCGTCGGGTACCAGCGCCGCCCCCGCCGTGACAAGCGCACCGGCCACCACAGCTGTGGGGGTGAGTTCAAGAAGCCCCATGCCCAGGGTGATGCGTTCAGGTGCCGCCGGCAGGACGTGGTGCAGTGCGCCCAGTCCTACGGTGAACTGTGTGGTCAACGCCAGCCATACGGCGGCGCCGCTGGCAGCGTGATGGGCTCCCATCATGGGGGCACGTCCTTACATACTCGGGTTCTGATGTTCTGATCCCGCAATACGTGGACAAAACCTGCTGATTCAAGCCTAGGGCCAGCCACCCACATCCACCCGTGGGCGCCACAGCGGCAGAACCATCTGTGGGGAGACTCATAAACACCCGTGTTCGAAACTATGTTCGAACACGTGTGTTGCCCGGTTCCTGCCCCAAAACCATTGACTCCACACACAGGGAAACCCTAGCTTTACTGCTACAGGACGTTCGCCCCTCCTTGAAAGGGCGGGCACAGCATCCCCTACGAGAGGGACAAAGCCATGGACACACCAAAACCGGGAAGCCTGGCCCGCCTTGGCCCGGCCAGGCCAGGCCCCACAGCGCTCGCAGACATAGCCGCGGCCGCTGCGGGGCAACAATCCGTGAGAGTGGCAACTGCAGAAGCAACCGGCATTGAGATGCCCGTGCTGAACATGACCACTGGTGGGTTGTGGCGCGTACAGGGGGCGGCCACCCCTGGTGATTCCACCGGGCAGGACGTACCCTTCAGCGCCGTCGTGAAAATCCTGCAGTCACCACTGCTGTGGCAGCATATTGACCAAGTTCCCCCGCACATGAGGGAGGAACTCGCCCGGCGGTACCCTTGGCGTACCGAAGCGGAGGTTTACGCCTCGAATCTGGGGCACGCGCTGCCGCCTGGAGGCCGGCTTCCTGAGATCTACAGCGTCATCCACATTGACCCTCAGCGCATGGCCCTCTGGATGGAGGACGTTCTGGAGCGTCCCGGAGCCGCATGGACCGACGCCACGTTTGCCAGTGCCGCCCATTGGTTGGGGCGGCTGGCAGGTAGCAGCGCCGTAGCAAACCTTGGCCCGCAAATTTCGGCGGCACGGGATGCAGACAGACTGCTGTACTACCTGGACGGGGTGGGCAGAAACGTCTTCATTCCCGGCATAGAGGGCGACGACATGTGGCGGGTACCGGCCGTGGCCTGCGCGGCAACCCCAGGGCTCATCACAGGACTTCGGGCGCTCGCAGGGCGGGCCTATCAGCTAGCGGATGAGCTTGCACAGTTGCCGGCCTTCCCGGCCCACGGCGACGCTAGCCCACAGAACCTGTTAATCGAAAACGGCCCGGAGGGCACCGTCAATTTTGTGGTGATTGATTGGGGCATGTACGGCGATGCCTGTGCCGGCTTTGACCTTGGCCAGTTGTTGTCCGGCTGGGTCAATGAGGGGGCCATGCGAGGCCGTGACCTCTACAGGCTGGAGCCGCTCTGCCTGAGCGCCTATTGCGATGGCCTGGCGAAGTCGGGTGTCAGTGTTGCCGAATCCGTGGTGCGGCGTGGCCATGCGCTGTCCATGGCACTGTTCACTGGCCTCTCAGCCGTGGCAAGTGACAGGCTGGGGGAGCCCGACTCGGCGGAATTGCGCCACGTCATGGCGGGAAGGCTTGAGATGGCTCAGTTTGTGCTGGACTTGTTGGCGGACACTGACTGACGGGTGCCACTGCGCAAGAATGGACTCATCACCTACATCTGGGAGCAATAATCGTGACGGATCCAAGCACCGAACCCGACATCGAATTCCCGCGCGCCATAGGGCAGCCTGCCTCCCGAGCCTTGGGCTTAGCTGGCATCACGCGCTATGAAGAGCTGGTGAACGTTAGTGCGGCGGAACTGTTGCAACTTCATGGCGTGGGGCCCAAGGCAATCCGCCTGTTGCGTGGGGAGCTAACCCTGCGCGGACTGGCATTCGACGGCGAATAACCAGCTCCTACCTGCTCAGTTGAAGCAACATTTCAATTGATCCGGAGTCCTCAACCTTGACGAAGCCCAGGTTGGGGGCGGCAATGCCAAAGTCGGAGAAGACGATCGGAATGGACCCCTGAACCTCCACGCCACTGGCAGTGGTTTGAGCCTGCAGGCTCACTGTGACCGACTTGGTGACGCCCGCCACCGTCAAGTCACCCACCGCGCTCACCGCGGCGACGCCGTCCTTGATAGCGGCAATGTCCACGGCCTGGGTCAAGGTAAAGGTTGACGTGGGGAATTCCGCTGTCTTCAGGATGCCCAGAAACTGTGAGTCGCGGCTGTTATTGTCCGTGGCAACGCTCGTCATTGCGACGGTGACTTGAGCGGCGCTCAGGCTCGTCCCGTCGATGGTCACCTGACCTTCGACGTCGCTGGTCCTGCCCACTACTGTGACGTCCTGGCCATTGAGGACCTCCTTGACCCGGTAGCCAGCCTGCGAGCCAGCGCTGATTTTCCAGTCACCGGCAAGCGCTGCAGGGGCCTCGGTGCCGGTGGCAGTGCTGCCTGTTGTGCTGCTTGGTGCGGCGCTGGGCGTGGACAGGGCCAGCTGCTCAGGAGCTCTGCTGTTCTCGAGCGAGGCGTAGATGGCACTGCCGCCCCACACCGCGGCGATGAGAACCACGAGAGCAATTCCAAAGATGACCAACTTTTTACGCATGTTCTTCCCCTTGATAGTCGCAACTTCCCTTCTTGGAATTCTGCCGGTGCGGGCTGAGTGGAAGCTGTGACCCCTCTGTCAGGATTCTGTGCCGATGTGGCGGGTGCGCTCCGGACTGCCGCTCCAGCACCCAGGCAGCTTGGCAGCGATTTAGCCCCTGGCGAAGGCATATCGCCGCTGAAGGAATTCATCGCCTTCAACGTCCCGGAGCCGGACCTTTTGGAAGAGGAAACCACCACCGACCCGGGCATTGAGCCCCGCGTGACAGGGCCCTAAATGCCCTGGCGCAAGCGTGGAGTGTACGAAAGGTCTAGTACGCATACAAGAAGGGCAAGATGTTGCGACCATGCCGCAGCTGCCGTTGGCCGAAACTGTTCATGCCACCGGAACCGCACTTCCCGCATGACCCTCTGGCGCCGTCGGACCCAAACGCGCTCTGACAGCTGCGCAGCCAGAGCAACAGTTGAGCGTTTCTGCCACTGCCCGCCCGGACGTCGCAATGCCAGCTGCCTTGGGGTCCGCTCACCGGCCGGGACGGACTACTAGCTGGGGAGCCACCGGGCCAAACCGTCGAGGATCAACGTCAGGCCAATCTCAAATTCATCGCCAAAACTATAGCCAGGTTTCAGGACATGCTCCCTGGCAGTCTCCACCAGGTACGGGAAGTCACCTCCGGAGAACTGCTCCACCATGCGTGTGGCAATCTCCGCCACGTCACCGCCGTCGCCGGTAAAAGGCAGGGAATTCTCCTGAAGCGCAAAACCGTAAACATAGCTGTCAATGAGTGCGTAAGCGTGGGCGCTGAGGGCAACGGAGAATCCAGCCTGGCGCAGCACACCCAAGGTGGCGTTGTGGTGGCGCAGGGTGGCAACTCCCGGCTGGGCGCGCGACTCCAACAGGCCAATGGCCCAGGGATGGCGACCCAGGGCCCGGCGGACCGAGTTGGCGCGGGCCCGCATGGCGTCCACCCAAGGCTCTGTACCGCCCGGCAGTTCTACCTCGCTAAAGACGATGTCAATAAGCCCGTCAAGAATGGCGCTCTTGTTGGCCACATAGTAGTAGAGCGACATGGGTTTCACGCCCAATTCGGCGGCGATGGATCGCATGGTGACGGCCCCGATACCTTGGGCGTCGGCAATGTCCACGGCGCAGCGCAAGACCCGTTCCCTGCTTAGCGCTTCGCGAAGCTGGGTACCCTGGGCGATTTCTTCCACTGACATGAAGCCAGCCTATCGCATTGTCTTACGTTGTAAGGTACGCTGACTTACTAAGTAAGAAAAATGGCAATTGGGGATCACGGATGGGAAGGATCCACTGATGGTGAATGAAGAAGCACAGCACGTTGGCGGGACTGTCGGCCGGGCAGGGACGCTCATGAACGCCGTCGTGCAGGAGAAATACGGTGACGCCGAGGTGCTGCATGTGGCGCAGATCCCCACACCCACACTGGCGGATGACCAGGTCTTGGTGCGGGTTCACGCGGCGGGCCTCGACCGTGGAACGTGGCACCTGATGACAGGGCGGCCGTACTTGTTGCGGCTGGGATTCGGCTTTCGCGGACCAAAGAACCCTGTTTCCGGCATCGACCTGGCCGGCACGGTGGTGGCTGTGGGTCCCGCCGTCACCCGGTTCACGCCAGGCGCCCAGGTGTTCGGTTTCGGCAAGGGATCCTTTGCGGAGTTTGCCGCCGTCAAGGAGAATCAGCTGGCCGCCAAGCCTGCCAGCCTCACTTTTGAGGAGGCGGCCGTGGTGCCGATTTCGGGCGGGACTGCCCTGCAGGCCGTGCATGACGCTGGCCGTATCAGTGCCGGCCACAGGGTTTTGATCACGGGCGCTTCAGGAGGAGTGGGCAGCTTTGCCGTGCAAATTGCCAAGGCTGCCGGCGCAGAGGTGACTGGTGTGTGCAGCACAGCCAAAATGGATTTCGTTCGCTCACTCGGGGCCGACCATGTCATCGACTACACAGCTGAGGATTTCAGCACGTCCGCCCAGCGGTATGACGTGATTCTGGACTTTGCCGGCAACACGCCGGTGCGCCGGATGCGGCACATGCTGACGAAGCGGGGCACCTTGGTGGTTGGCGGCGGGGAACAGGGGGAAACCATCACGGGCATCAGCAAGCAGCTCCGGGCCGCGTTGCTCTCGCCGCTGGTCCCCCAACGGCTCATCATGTTTATCTCCAGGCAGCGCGTCAGCGACCTTGAGACGCTGACTGTTCTGACTGAAGGAGGTTCCGTGGTGCCGTGCGTGGACACCGTCTACCCGCTGGATCAGGCGCCGGAGGCCATGAGACACCTGGCGGAGGGCAGGGTGCGCGGCAAGATCGCCATTTCGGTGCCTGGCGAGGGGTAGCGTTGCTCTCAATCGTTTCCCGGACAGTGGGGATGAGCATGCCCGTGCTGGAAAGGCCCTCACCTTTCCAGCGCGGGTGAGCCCTACACAACGTACGAGAACACGCCCATCATGCCGCGTTCTGCGTGATAGGCATTGTGGCAGTGGGTGAGCCACTGGCCCGGGTTGTCGGCGTCAAAGTAGACGGTCACGGTGTCCCCGGGGCGGACTATCACCGTGTCCTTCCGTGCCCCGCTGGTCCCCACCTGGAAGGTGTGCCCGTGCAGGTGCATGGGGTGCCACATGTCGGTATCGTTGATGAATTTCACCTCCACACGCTGACCCAGCTTGATGTTGAACGCATGCTCGAACGGCTGGTGCATGTCAAAGCGATTGCCGTTGATGCCCCAGTCGTACTTGGCCATGCCGCCGGTCAGCCGCAGTTCATGTTTGCTGTCAGGGGTCCTTGGCTGCAGGGACACTGCGGGAACAGCAGTGAGTTTGCCGCCGTCGGCCACTTTGCCTGTGAAGCGGGTGGGCAGAGTGTCCGCAGCGGGAGGTTTGCCGGTGCCGGTATCCACCAAGCCGTACACCATTTGGGCCTTGCCCTCGGCCAGCGCCACCACAGGGGTGAACCCGCCCTTGAGGGTGAGGATGGCATCGATGCGTTCGCCCATGCCCAGTACGACGGCGTCAACTTCAGTGTGCTGGACGGGGAACCCGTCGCTGTGGGTCAGGATAAGCTGCTGTCCCGGCACGCCCACGCGATAGGCTGTGTCGCCAGCGGCGTTGATGATCCGAAGCCGGATTCGCTCACCCGGCTTCGCGGTGATGGTGTCTGGGTCCTGCGCCGTTGACCCGTTAAAAAGGTGCAGCGGGTAGCCAACATCGCCGGCGTCGCCGCCCAGATAGTCGCTGCTGGCACCCATGAGCATGTGGCCCATCGCCATTCCGCCGCCTCCTTCGCCGTGATCCATTCCGCCCATGCCCCTGGAGAGTTCCTTCATCACATCATCGGGAGTGCCGGTGACCCCGTCCATCCAGTCGTCGAGGAGAATCACCCAGTCCTTGTCATAGTGCAATGTCTCGGCAGGATCGTCCACGATCAAGGCACCGTAGAGTGCGCGCTCTCGCTGCATTTCCACATGCGAGTGGTACCAGTAGGTACCGGGGTGGGGGAGCAGGAAATCGTAGCTGCGGCGTTTGCCCGCCGGGGTGGCTTCCTCGGTCAGTCCCTGGACGCCGTCGTGGTTATTGCGCAGGGCCAAGCCATGCCAGTGGATACTGGTGGGTTCGCTGAGCGTGTTGTTGAGGTCGACGGCGAGCCGGTCGCCCACGTTGGCGCGCAAGGTGGGCCCCGTGAATGAACCGTTGTAGCCCCACGTTGAGACGGTTTTTCCATTAAGGGAGGTGGACAGTGGGGCAGGGGTTAGGGTTTCGCTGACAACTATTCCTGTGGCCCCTCGGCGTGATTCGTAGTCTTCAACCAACGGGTCAGTGGACAGAATGCGGTTGACCGATTCTGTGGTTTTGGAGGGGGTGCATGCGGCAAGGGCCGCGGCGGCCGTGGCCGCACCAGAGAGGCTCATGAAGGCACGACGGTTCAAGTACTGGGGCATGACGGTAGTCCTTAGAATTTGTGGGTGGCAGCGTCGAGGCTGCTGGCGGGTGCGGCACATTGGCGCACGATTTGCGCGAGAGATGGCTGCGGGCGCTACGGAGCGCCTGGCGGCGGGGCCGATGTTTTACGTGCGGCTTATGGAGAGTTGCGCAAGCGAGGGCGCCGGCGGCGTCCGGTCCAGGGCCTCGTGGCCAAGAGTGGCCGGGAACAGCGACCCGGCGGCAAATTTGTTCAGCGTTCCCGGCAGTGGAACGCTTGGCGCCTGTTGGCCGAGTGTGGGTGAGCAGTCTCCGTGATGGGCCACGGCCGCGCCGTGGCCAGTGGGTGGACAGTTGCAGTTGTCCGGACTGGCCTCCGGTCCGTGCACCGAGCTGTGCGTGGCGATAGCTTCGGGGAGAAGTTCACCCTCGTGCGCTGCGTGGCTGGCGCTGGCCGATGCCGCCATGCCATGGTGCGCCGAGCTCGTCGATACGCTGAGCACCACGTGCATGCCCAAGAGTCCGGCCACGACACCCAAGGTCACACCTAGCAACAGGCTCCACCGCAGCAACGGTCCAACCGTGGCTCTGAGGCGAATGCTAGGCATGGCGGTTCCCTTCCGGTTGGTGCGTGGTCCGGCCGTTACGGACTGTACTGATGCAAACTGGGTAAACGCTTGGAACAGGCACACTGCCTGCCCGCAAGACGCTGCGGCCTGGCCAATGGCTCAGCTTCCGCTGTTGGCCCTGCCGTCCGGGCCGGGCGGGAATGCCTTCTCCATGGATTCGCTGACAGGTTCCCGGCCGATCAACAATTGTTGATACGTTTCGGCTGCGTCGGCAACTGGCCCCAATGCGCCACGCATTTTGGTCCCTCTCGGAGTCCGGATCAGCCGAATGATGATGCCAATGCCCACGGCACTCCACAACACAAGGGCAAGAACACCACTCAGCGCCCAGGGATTGGTCACCAACAGCCACAGGGCCAGCCCCATCCCGAGTAGCAGCCCAAGGATCCCCAGTGCCCTTTTCCAGACTTCTCTGCGTGCCATCGTTGCCTCCCCAAGAGTGATGGGCCAAGCCTATACCTGCTCCTCGCAAGGCCTTCAGGATCTTCTCTCAACACGGTCACGGCTCCTTGGAACAGCCGGTCGGCAGTGATCTGACCTCGGCCACGTGAATACAGAGGATAATTGCTAGCGCGGCGCTTGTGCCGCAACGTTTTCAAACCGTAAGGGAGCTCATGTCCAAGCTGAAGCAGCAACTGAAGTCCGACGTCGTCGTGCATATGAAGGCAGGCAACAAACTGGCCTTGACCACCGTGCGCAATGTCCTGGGTGAGATTGAAACGCGTGAAAAGTCGGGCAAGGTCCCCGTGGAGCTCGACGACGCCCAGGTAACTGCCCTGCTGCAAAAAGAGGCGGCAAAACGACGCGACACAGCAAAGATTTATGCTGATGCGAATGAGCCAGATCGCGCTGCAGCGGAGATCAGCGAGGCAGAGGTCATCGAGGCCTACCTGCCGCAGCCGCTGGGCGCTGACGAGGCGGCCGCCATCGTGGACCGGATCATCACTGCACTTGAGACGGAGCAGGGTCAGCTCTCCATGAAACAGATGGGTTTGGCCATGAAGCCCATTACCGCTGAAATTGCTGGGCGTTTTGATGGCAAAGCCATTTCTGAAATGGTACGCAAGCGCCTGCAATAAAGACGCACAGTAATATTAACTGTCCAAACGGATAGTTTTATGGATGCGGATCCTGGGGCAATGCCTGTGGATTCCGGCCGATGGATGTGTCACCGGCTGGTCAAGGGGATGGGACTGCGCCCGCACATTTGCCCGCAGTTCAACGGCCGAACACCGGGAAGTGGCGCCACCCAAGGTGCCCATGCACCCAAAAATCCCTAGTTTTCAAGCCTCGGGGGTTGTTCAACGGCGCTGCATGGACACGGCCATGAACCGCCGAACGTGGCCCCGCCTCAGCAATGAATCATTCGCCAGTAAATCACTTCGAAAGTCAATTGACGTTGAGGAGTATTAACTTCCCTAAAATGCCAGAGGGCAAATAACCGGCCATTGAATCCGAGGTGGTCCAGATGGTCATACTATATTCAAGCCATGCCGCTCAAGCGGCTGATTGAATTATTTCCCGCGGAGCAGCATCCAGTGTGAGCCGCGCATGACCACGAGGGAATCCATGTCGCAAGACTCTGCACAAAAACCGATTACGCCCCAAACACTGCGTTCGCGCAAAAGGATACTGCCAGCCGTTGGCCTAGCCCTCCTGGTGGGCGCTGTTGCTACCGGTTGCACTCCGGCAGGCAGCGCCAGCGCCAGCACCATTTCTGGCTGCCTTGACTCCGCCGGATCGTTGACTCAGGTGGCCAGTGGCAAGTCCGCTGCTGACTGCGCGGATGGATCCGTGCGTGTTTCCTGGGGCAAGGACGCCACCGCAACTATCGAAGGCAAAGCCGGCGCCGATGGCGCAGCCGGCACGGATGGCAAGGATGGCGCCGCGGGCCCCACAGGGGCTCCCGGGCCCACGGGCGCCTCCGGCTACTACATCGGAGGTCAGGGCCCTGCAGGCGTTCCCGGACAGAACGGCGCCGCAGGGGCCAATGGCCAGCCGGGCGCCAAGGGACAAAACGGCAGCAATGGTTCCAACGGCAGCACGGGAGCAACAGGAGCCAAGGGCGATGCCGGGTCCGCTGGACCTACGGGCGCAGCCGGTGCCAATGGCGCTGCAGGCGCGCCGGGACTGAACGGCGCCAAGGGTGATACGGGCGCAACAGGTGATACGGGCGCGACGGGCGATACCGGAGCCAAGGGTGACACGGGCTCCCAAGGCCTCACCGGCGCTACCGGTGCCAAGGGCGATACTGGTGCAACAGGTGATACAGGCGCGAAGGGCGATACGGGATCCACCGGCGCTACCGGCGCCAAGGGTGACACCGGCTCGCAAGGCGTGGCTGGTGCAACGGGCGCCAAGGGAGACAAGGGCGACACCGGATCGACGGGCGCCACCGGCGCCAAAGGCGACAAAGGTGATACCGGATCTACGGGCGCTACGGGCGCCAAAGGTGACACCGGCTCGCAAGGCGTGGCTGGTGCAACGGGCGCCAAGGGCGACACGGGCGCCCAAGGAGCGACTGGCGCCCAGGGCATCGCCGGCACCAACGGAAACTCCGTGCTGAGCGGTTCAGGGGTCCCGAGTGACGTGTTGGGTGCCAATGGTGACTTTTACCTAGACCGGGCCACCTACAAAATGTATGGCCCCAAGGCTTCGGCCTCATGGCCGTTGGTGAGCCAGTCCTTGATTGGCCCCCAGGGGGCAATCGGCCCCCAGGGCATCCAGGGTATCCAGGGCCTCGCTGGCAGCCAGGGACTTTCCGGTGCAACGGGTTCCACAGGAGCCCAGGGCGGTATCGGAGCCGCTGGGCTCAAGGGAGACAAGGGCGACACCGGACTTACCGGCCCCGTTGGTCCTGCTGGTCCCGCAGGTGTAGCAGCACCGCAGTCCATCTTTACCGGATCGGTCAAGTTTGTGGATGCATCCGACACTATTGGATTCCTGCCCTTGTCAGGTAGTTCAAGCGTGTCGCCTGCGGTTGGTGACGCGGCCGTGACCCTGCCCCAGGGCGGCACCTTGACCGGCCTGAGCGCAAATATCAGTGCGGGAGCCGCCGTGAAGCTGACAGTCGTAGTGAATGGCGTGGCCACCCCTGTTACGTGCACCATCGCCGCCGCCGCGACCAGCTGCAACAGCGCGGCCTTGGAGGGGCTCGTTGCCGCGCAGCAGAACGTGGCCGTCAAGGTCGAGAACACCACGCCCGGCCAGCCCGTGCGCAATCTGCGGTTCGCACTCTCCTTCAAGGGGAACTAGCCGTGGGTACCGTACAGAAATTGAGCAGACGGTCACTCATCGCAGGTGGTGCGGGAGCCTTGGTGCTGCTAGTCGGTGCCAGCCAAGCTTCCACAGCAACCCCCAGTGAACCCTATTCCTTTCAGGCATGGTCCAACCTGCTGGGCAAGGACGTGAAGGTCGACGGCGGCGCAACCCTTCGGGTGGAGCAGGTTGTTGATCTTCGCAAGCCTGCCGTGAAAGGTGAAGTCGACAGCAACGCCGACAGGTTCCGGCTGCACTTTGCTGTGGTGGCGGGAACCCTCGACGCCGAGCTGATCACTGTGCAGCACCCCCAGGCAGGACCTGTAGTTTTATTCACCACCCAAGGTGCTGCCACGGCAGTGGCCTCCATCGACCGCAGGGGCGCAACCATGCTGCCCCTTTCACACTAAGGAACACCCATGGCAGATCCATTTCTTGGCGAAATTCGAATGTTTGCCGGCAGTTATTCACCCAGAGGATGGGCGCATTGTGACGGACAACTGCTGTCCATCCAGCAGAACGCCGCCTTGTTCTCCCTTTTGGGAACCACGTACGGTGGCAACGGTTCTATCACGTTCGGGCTCCCGGACCTGCGCGGACGCGTTCCCGTGCACAGGGCAGGCCCAGGAGGCCCGACCACACAGCGAAACCAGGGACAGCCGTTCGGTCAAGACACCGTACTCCTGACCACCGCTAACCTGCCCGCCCACTCACACGCGGCTTCTTCGGCATCGACCCAGACGTCCGACCGGACAGGCACCAACCTGGCACCCGCGCCCGGCGGATCCTACGGCACGGCTACCCAACAGTCGGGCATGGCGCCGGGCCAGGTGGTCGGGAACAACGTGCCGTTTGACAACGCACAGCCGAGCCTGGCGGTTGGCTTCATCATCGCCCTTGAGGGTATCTACCCCTCAAGGGACTAGAGCCCGTTGAATGAACCCATCAGCTACCGCGCGCGGCGTTCAGTCGACTCCCCGTGGTTGCTCGCCTTGTTCACTGCCGCATCACCCGGCCGGGAGTATCTTCCGGAAGAAATGCTGGCGTTGCAGGAAAACCTCCAGCGCCAGCAGTGGGGCAGCCGGTGGGGTGATGGGGAAACAATAGTGGTGCGCGACGGCGCCCCGGTTGCCCGAATTTGGGTGGCTTGGGGCGCCTCCGCCGTCCGCATCGTGGATTTGAGTGTGGATCCAGGCGTTCGTGGTGAAGGTCTGGGCTGGCGCATCATGTCCGATCTTTGTGATGCGGCCGATGCGTCCGGTTTGACCCTTGAGCTCTCGGTCAACACTGACAATGCGGCGGCTCGCCATCTATATGAGAGTCTTGACTTCCAGCCTTGCAGCAATGCGGGGGACACCAGCGGGCTCTCATTGACCTTGAAGCGTGCTGCCAAAGAGGAAACTACTTCATGATTAGACTCAAGCAAGACGCCGAGGGCTTTGTCCGGATGAGCCGGCATTTCCCGTCCAAAACTCTCATTTCCATCACGTTTGCCGACGGCACAGAGGGTGAGTACACGGGGCAACGACTGAATGGTTTGTACGATCAGGCGCTGGCAGACTTCAGGCTCCACAACAACATGGACGCCAAGGGCTTCAACCGCCACGACAAGAAGATCCACCGCAGGAACGCCGTCGAGTTTGTCCCCGTTCAGGCGGGGATGGAGCCCTAACTTTCTGGTGCGGGCACCGGATCAT
The DNA here is from genome assembly GCF_054510895.1 of Arthrobacter sp. HLT1-20. NCBI lineage: Bacteria > Bacillati > Actinomycetota > Actinomycetes > Micrococcales > Micrococcaceae > Arthrobacter > Arthrobacter sp. HLT1-20. The sequence continues at coordinate 43,137 of NZ_JBTNDR010000032.1, forward strand.
CGTCGGGGCGGGGTTTTGCCGTGCGTCGGTAGATCGCCCAGGGGCCTATGCTCAACAGCGGAGTCCCCAGCCCCCTACGCGTGGATTCGGTGTCGGATGCGCGCGGGTTGGGGTCCGGCAGGTCCTGGGTTGCTTCCTCGAGGATGGCGCGGCACTCGGCCTCCGTCTGGTCGGCGACGTACTCCTTGCGGGCCTTGAGCAGGACCTTGCCCACGTCACAGCGGTACTGCCCGGCGAAGGCCGCAACGCCTAAGAGGCCGGCCACGATCCAGGCAGCCACCAGCGAATAGTCGGTGCCACCATGGCCGGGAGCCATCAGCTCCTTGGCACCAAAAATGAACGACGAACCCGCCAGCAGGCCAAGTGGCAGCAACCATTTGCCCGCCGCCAGGCGGTAGTTGAGAAACAATCTGCGGTGAAGGTACGTGGTTCGTGCGCGGTGTTCTGGGTGGTTCCTGAGGTAGCGGATCTGCTGACGCATGCGCGGCCGCTCCTGCGCCTCATGGGCTGTAAACCAGCGGTCAAAGTCGCCATCCGTGAACTGCTTGGCCCGGTCGTCTTCCCGGCCGTGGCGCAATTGCCCCAACTCGGCTGTGTAGTGCGCAATCTGCCGGGGACTGTCCAGGGCCCCAAATTTCCTGGCGTCATGGAGGTCGGCCAGTAGATCTGGCAGCTCAATGCGTTCGTTCTTCAGGAACAGGGCTGCAATCACCACGATTGACACGGCGTAGACCCCCAGTGTCAGTCCGGTGAACCCAATGCCCGGCAGGGCCAGCAGGCTGATCGGGTCCGTCACCTCATCAACGTGGGCAGCGGCCATGCTGGAGGTGATCCCGGTGACGTAGTTGACCACCAGCGTGATCAGGCCAAGGACCAGGACCGTGTAAAAGAACAGCCGGCCCTTCTGCCGCGTCTCCTGGTTGTGTCCAGCTTCCACAGCCAGCTTCCTGCGCTGCCGGGCATTTTCCAGTATCTGCACGCCAATGGAGATCAGCGCGATGACGAGAAAAATGATGACCAGGAGTGGCCCGTCGTCCTCAATGGTAATTATCACCGAACTAGCTTTAATCACGAACTCGCCTTGCGGTCCTCAGTTGCCGGGCGGCGGGCGCGCAGTGGTTTCACGGGGCGCCCCACCAGCGAAAGGGCAACCAGCACCGCGAACAGCCCCCCATAACCGAGAATCCAGGTTAGGGGTGAACCTGCCATAAAGGGTGCAGTTCCCGTTGTAGCTATGGTCGCAGGTACGGCCACTGTCAGCATGAACACAGCAGCCAGATATACGACCAGGCACCCCTGCCCCACGGCTTGCACTGGCTTCCCGTCTCCCGTTCGACGCCGCTCAACTCTCCTGTGCAGCACGCCCCACAGCCATCCGTTGAGGATCTGCAGCATCAGGGCTCCGACTACTGCAGCAACGATGAGCCATGTGAGCCAATCATTCTGCCTGAACCACTGCATTTGCGGCATGCTGATCCATGGCAATCTAAAGAGCGGGTCGGTGAAGGCAGACGTGCTGAGCAACTGCCAACTCAACAATGCACCGGCCGTGAACACCAGCAGTCGGCCCATGCCCAAACATTTCACCATCCTCTGGTGTACCTTCATGCGGGTGTCAATGGTTTGGCTTCCGGTGGCTAGGGGTGGTAGCAAAAGGTCGCCGGCTGCCACTTCTGGCGGTACGGCACAGTCCCTAAAAATGAGCTGCGCCACCGGATCAATGACTTCAATCCTATTCTTGGAGTAAACAATGTGGTCCTTGATCAACGCGGAGCTGTTGTAGATGGCGTGTTCCTCCGGGCCATAGTCGTCGCCCAATCTGCCCGCGTACATATTCTTGAATGCTTCCTCATTGTCTTGTCCGGCAGTGCCACCCACAGGGCCGGCAGGAACAAAGTCAAACTTGGCCCAAAGGTTGACCCACCGAAGACTCGCGGCGTGGTTCTTCCAGTCCTGGATTGGGTCTTGTGGTGGGATGGGTGACTCTACTATCAGTGCATCCAACCCCAAGATTGGCTGATCGTGGATGTGGTGCTCGGGCAGGATCAGCTCGCCCCACCGGGCATAGCCAAGCAGGGGAAGTCCATTTCCCACACAAATGAAATTCTGTGCGTGCACCCCACCTCGCAAAAGAACTTGGGCGCTGATGGCAGCACCCTGGCTGTGCGCCAGGACGGTGACGGGTGTGGCCCCCACCCCCGTCACCGGGTCGCCGGACCACTTTAAGAGGGCGTGGGTGACTCTTTCGCGCATGGCGGCCGCCTGCAAGGGCTTGCGCTGCCATGTTTCAGGATCACCCAGAAAGTCTGCAAAGAGGGAAATGAAGCTCCCAGTCAGGCGCCCCACTGCCGGTATCGGGGTTAGCGCGATCAGTACTCCCAACAAGACCAAGCCCGCAATAATGAACGGGGAAGCCAGCAGCGTTACGAGCACGGCCATGATCCGCCGTAGCCACGGCATATTCTCGCTTACATAGGTAGCTGCGCCTTGTGGCACCATGTTCCACGAGACAAGCCGGGAAGCGCGGCGAATAACCGTCCACGCCGTGCACCATGCCCACCCATAGGTGGCGCCTGCAGTTGCAGGCAGGAAATCTTTCCCCCACGACGCTTCGGTGATGAGTATCGTGGCGTAATAGTCCTTGGATTGTGCGTTGGCGCGCAACACTCTGATGAAGATGTTCGGCGATTCACCGACGGCGTCGGCAGAATCTACAATGAGCGGTGGCAGATAGCGGAACTCCGCGTTGGTCTCATTCCGGTCTCTGTAGTCAAGGGCAATGTCGTGCAAACTTTGCATCAGCGGCTGGGCCCACTCCTGCAGGGTTCCACCCTTGAGCGCTTTGCCCATCCCATGAACCAGAATCACCACATGATCAGGTTTCCTCGGAGTAGTTGGATTGTTCATACTTCATGATCAACCTCTGTAAGGATTCTGTGAAGAGTCTGGGAATGACTAATTTGCCTCTCGATCGCCCCCGCTGTGCGCAAGCATTACTCCATCATGTGGAGAATCTTGCCCAGTTCCGTAGGATCGTAAACAGGAGGCGGGCTGGAAGTCTCAGAACAGGCCGCCGTGAAACCCGAAAGGTCTCATGTTTCTGACCCTCATTCCCTGGATCATTGCACTCGGCGCATTGGTGGTGATTGCCATCATTGCTGCTGTCATTTCCCGGATGGCCCTGCATATTGCTAGCCCCGACCAGGCGCTCGTCATCTCCTCCAAGGACAACAAGAGCCAGCCCGATCCCAACAGCCAACGTGTGGTCTTTGGCCGCATCTTCATCAACCCGTTTACGCAGCGCGCATACCCTCTTTCGCTTGCATCGCGGCAGGTCTCGCTGAAGATTGAGGCGATATCGATGAACGGGATCAAGCTTCACCTCACGGGCGTAGCCCAGGTCAAGGTGGGCGGCGACGCCGATTCGGTCCGCAAGGCGGCCCAGCGATTCCTGAACCAGCAGGACGCGATCGACCACTACACGCAGGAGACTCTCTCCGGTTCCCTGCGGTCCATTGTGGGCACCCTGACGGTGGAATCGATCATCAAGGACCGTGCCACCTTTGCCAAAAGCGTGAAGGAGGAGGCCGAGCACTCCATGCACAACCAGGGGCTGGAAATTGACACCTTCCAAATCCAATCTGTCGACGACGATTCCGGCTACTTGCTCAACCTGGGCCGCCCGGAAGCGGCCCTGGCGGAAAAGAACGCCAAGATCGCCGAGGCACAGTTCCTGCAGGAGGCCGAGCAGGCCAAAGCCCTGGCCGATGAGCAAGTGGCGCTGGCTCAGCAACAGTTGATCATCAAGCGGGCCGAGCTGAAGGAAGTGGCAGACGCCCGCCAGGCCCGCGCCGATGCGGCCGGACCTCTAGCTGCCGCCGAGCAGCAGGAGCAGGTCATTTTGCGGGACCAGCAGGTTGCACTGCGCCGGGCCGAGTTGCGTGAGAAGGAACTCGACACGGAGGTTCGCAAGCCGGCCGACGCCGAGAAGTACCGGCTCATTCAGCAGGCTGATGCAAAACTTGAGGAACGACGCCGGGCCTCGGAAGCCGCTGAGATCGAGGCAACCGTGGAACTTGCCAAGCGCAAGCTCACGGCCGAGGGCGACAGGGTTGCCGCCGAGGCAGACGCTGCTGCCGCAACTGCCCGCGGTACTGCTCAGGCCGCGGTAATCGAGGCCAAGGGCCGTGCTGACGCTGCCGTCATCAAGTCCTTGGGCCAGGCCCAGGCCGAGTCAACTGAGGCCAAGGGAGTCGCCGAAGCGGCAGGTATTGCCGCGCAGGCTGAAGCTTATGAGAAGTTCAATGAGGCTGCAATCCTCAGCAAGGTCCTGGAGGTTCTCCCTGCCATGGCCCGCGAGGTTGCGGCGCCCATGTCTGCGATCAAGAACATGACAGTTGTCTCCAACGACGGCGCCAGCCAGTTGAGCAAGAACGTCTCCACAGGCGTTCAGCAGACAACACAGCTCATCAAAGACTCCACAGGTTTGGACATCATAGGCCTACTGCAGGGCATGATGGCTGGCGCACCTGCTGCGCCCGCTACCAACCACGGAACAGCGCCCACTGCTGCTAGCAAAGCAACGACAGCCACCAGCAACGGGGACGTCACCGACGAGCTGGAATCCAGGCACTAATAACCAATAGCACTTCTACAACTGCGGCGGCTCACCTGGGGTGGGTCGCCGTTGTGCGTTGTTGTGGTGGGTTTTCGTTGAGCGTTGTCTACGCTGCGCGGTTCACGTGTGGGTGGTGTTAGAAGGGTGCTGGGAGGTCTTCCTCGTTTTGGGTGTGGAGGTATTCGCGGCCGGTGGGGGTGGTGGTTTTGGTGATGCCTGTGCTGTGGGGTTCTATGGTCCAGCCGGTGCTGGGGTCGTCCTTGAGGCGGTGGCAGTATTTTGACCGGGGGCGTAGGTTCTCGGTGCTGGTTTCGCCTTTGGGCAGGAGTGTTCCGTGGGGGTCGTAGCGGTTTTGGTGGAAGGGGGTGGTGTGGTCGATCTCGCAGGAGCGGGAGG
>NZ_JBTNDR010000033.1:0-45642 GCF_054510895.1 Arthrobacter sp. HLT1-20
CCGCCCCCCTCCCTCCACTTCCCTTCTCCCCCACCCACCCCCGCCCCCGCCCTCCTTCCCCCGGGGCAGCGGGCTACCAGCTTTGCGGCAGCGGCCGGCCCTCCTCGTAGCCGGCGGCCGACTGCACGCCCACGATGGCACGGTCACGGAACTGCGCCAGTGAAGCGGCCCCCGCATAGGTGAAGGAACTGCGCAGCCCCGCTGTGATCATGTCCAGCAGGTCCTCAACCCCCGGCCGGGCCGGATCCAGATACATCTTGGAGGTGGAGATGCCCTCCTCGAAGAGTCCCTTGCGGGCACGCTCAAACGCCTTGTCCCCCGAGGTCCGGTTTTGCACGGCCCGGGCCGATGCCATGCCGAAGCTCTCCTTGTAGAGCCGTCCGCCGGCATCGGTCTGCAAATCTCCGGGGCTTTCATAGGTGCCGGCAAACCAGGAACCAATCATGACCTGGCTGGCGCCGGCCGCCAGGGCAAGGGCCACGTCCCGCGGATAGCGCACACCGCCGTCGGCCCAGACGTGCGCACCCAACTGCGCAGCCGCAGCGGAACATTCCAAAACGGCTGAAAATTGTGGCCTGCCAACAGCTGTCATCATCCGGGTGGTGCACATGGCGCCGGGCCCAACCCCCACCTTGAGGATGTCCGCGCCGGCCTCCACCAGATCCTGCACACCGGCGGCGCTGACAACATTGCCGGCAGCCACCGGCACCGTGGGGGCCAGGGAACGCACGGCGCGCAGGGCGTCGAGCATTTTTTCCTGGTGGCCGTGGGCGGTGTCAACCACCAGCGCGTCAACGCCGTAGTCCAGCAGGGCGGCCGCCTTGGCTGCCACATCGCCATTGATGCCCACAGCAACTCCCACGCGCAGCCGGCCGGAATCATCCAAGGCCGGCTGGTAGATGGTGGAACGCAGGGCGCCGGTTCGGGTCAGCACACCCACCACCTCCCCGGTGCGCAAAACCGGCGCGTAGTCGGTTCCGGCGGAGTCCAGCACAGCAAAGGCGCTGCGTAGGGCCTCATCCGTGAGCGTCTTGGCCGCGGCAAAGTCCAGCGCGCCAGCATCGGCCTGGGCCCGGATCGCATCAAAGGGTGCCGCATCTAGGGTTACCACATTGGAGCGCATCACCGAGGCGAGGGAGGAAAACCTGTCAACGCCTTCGCAGTCGGCCCCGCGCACAACGCCCACAAAGTCGGTGCCGTCAACCACCACCACCGCATTGTGGGAACGCTTGCTCATCAGGTGGACGGCATCGATCACGGTATCCCCGGCGCCCATCAGGAGCGGGGTTTCATAAAGGGAGTCCCGCCGCTTGACCCACTCGGTGACGGATCTAAGGACGTCAAGGGGAATGTCCTGCGGCAATATGGCGATGCCGCCACGCCTGGCAACTGTCTCAGCCATGCGCTTGCCGGAGACGGCAGTCATATTGGAGACCACCAGCGGAATGGTGGTGCCGGTGCCGTCACCGCTGGATAAATCAACATCCAGCCGGGAGGTCACTGTGGAACGTGACGGGACAAGAAAAACGTCTGAATATGTCAGATCGGTGGCTGGCTGGTTAAGAAAACGCATGGCACTCCTTGCAACTGTTGGACAGTCGGCAGCCAGTAGGAGGATCTTGGGGCCGCCCGGATTTGAGTCTAACGAACAAGTTTGGCCGTTTAGCGCAATATTGGGCCCTTTCAGGGCGTTGAAAGGGGCGCGCCACATCACAGATTGGCCTACAAGCTAAATTGCTTACTAGACTTACTGCGGAACGGGTTTGTTGGACCCCAACCAACTTTCGAATAGGCTACGCAAGTTTGCGCCGTCAGCATCCGCCAGATTCGGGTGCCGTCGCCATGCGCAAGGTTGCACAGCGGGCAACAAGATCTCATGGAAGAGGCGTAATACACGTGCCAGAGCAATCCATCCACCGTCTACCCGAAGAATTTGGCGGCAACGAGTGGCTCGTCGATGAACTGTATGAGCGCTACAAGGGCGACAAAAGTTCAGTAGATGCCAAATGGTGGCCACTCTTTGAGGGTTTCGCTGCTGATGACGCAGCGGGCAACGGACGCCACACGGCCAATCACGCCACGCCCATTACCGCCCAGATCCCGGTGGTTCAAGCCGCAGCCCCTGCTGCCAGCACGACGCCGGCACCCGCCGCCGCTGTTCCGGCAGCTACCGCAGTGGCCCCCGCCGCGACGGCCGTACCGGTGGCTGCTGCCACTGCCGCCGCGAAGGCTCCGAGCGCTCCGCGTCCGCCGGCTCCTGCCAAGGATGCCGCCCGAACCGGCACCACCCCCATCCCGGCCCAGCTGCCCAAGTCCGCCAAGAACAATGCTGTTCCTGAAGAGGCTGTCCAGACTGTGCTGCGCGGCCCGGCCAAGGCCATCGCCGTCAACATGATCACCAGCCTGGAGGTGCCCACAGCCACCAGCGTGCGCGCCATCCCGGCCAAGCTGCTCATTGACAACCGGCTGGTCATCAACTCCAATCTGGCCCGTGCGCGCGGCGGCAAGGTCTCCTTTACGCACCTGATCGGCTACGCCGTCATCAAGGCGCTGGCTGCCTTCCCCTCCATGAACGTCTACTACGACGAGATCGACGGCAAGCCCGTTGCCGTTCAGCCGCCGCATGTGAACTTTGGCATTGCCATTGACATGCCCAAGCCCGATGGCACGCGCCTGCTCATGGTGCCGAATATCAAGCGCGCCGAAACGCTGAACTTTGCCGAATTCTGGCGCACCTACGAGGACTTGATCAAGCGCGCCCGCGCCGGCAAGCTCACGGCCGACGACCACTCCGGCACCACCGTTTCGCTGACGAACCCCGGCGGCATTGGCACGGTTCACTCCGTTCCTCGCCTGTCCAAGGGCCAGGCCGCCATCATTGGTGTTGGTGCACTTGACTACCCGGCGGAATACCAGGGCGCCAGCCCCAAGATCATCGCCCAGAACGCCGTCTCCAAGATCCTGACCCTGACCTCCACCTATGACCACCGCGTCATCCAGGGTGCCGGCTCGGGCGAATTCCTCAAGAAGGTCCACCAGCTGCTGCTCGGCGCGGAGAACTTCTACGACGAAATCTTTGAGTCGCTGCGCATCCCGTACGAGCCCGTGCGCTGGAGCCTTGACCTGCAGGTTGACCCGGCCGATGAGATCAACAAGGTTGCCCGCATCCAGCAGCTGATCCACTCCTACCGCGTGCGCGGCCACCTGATGTCTGACACCGATCCGTTGGAATACGTCCAGCGCAAGCACCCCGACCTGGACGTGCTCACGTACGGTCTGACTCTGTGGGACCTTGACCGCGAATGGCCCACGGGCGGCTTCGGCGGCAAGGCGAAACTGCTGCTGCGCGACATCCTGGGCGTGCTGCGTGACGCGTACTGCCGCACCACAGGTGTTGAGTACATGCATATTCAGGAACCCGAGCAGCGTGAATGGTTCCAGAACGAATTGGAGCACCCGTACTCCAAGCCCAGCCGCGAGGAGCAGCTGCGCATCGTGTCCAAGCTGAACTCCGCCGAGGCGTTTGAGACGTTCCTGCAGACCAAGTTTGTTGGCCAGAAGCGTTTCTCCCTGGAGGGTGGCGAATCCCTGATTCCGCTGCTGGACTCCATCATCTCCGACGCCGCCGACGACGGCCTGGACGAGGTTGCCATTGGCATGGCCCACCGCGGCCGCCTGAACGTGCTCACCAACATTGCCGGCAAAACCTACGCACAGGTCTTCCGCGAATTCGAGGGCACCCAGGACGTTCGCAGCGTGCAGGGCTCCGGCGATGTGAAGTACCACTTGGGTACCGAGGGTACTTTCACCTCCGACGCCGGCAACGAGACCAAGGTTTACCTCGCGGCAAACCCGTCCCACCTGGAAGCCGTCGACGGCGTCCTGGAGGGCATTGTCCGCGCCAAGCAGGACCGCTTGGACCAGGGCGAGAACTTCCCCGTGCTGCCCGTCATGGTTCACGGTGACGCAGCCTTTGCCGGCCAGGGTGTTGTTGCAGAAACCCTGAACCTTTCCCAGCTGCGCGGCTACCGCACCGGTGGAACCATTCACATTGTTGTCAACAACCAGGTTGGCTTCACCACGGCGCCGTCGTCCTCACGTTCCTCGGTGTACTCCACCGACGTGGCCAAGATGATCCAGGCCCCCGTGTTCCACGTGAACGGTGACGACCCCGAGGCAGTGGTCCGCACAGCCCAGCTGGCGTACCAGTTCCAGCAGCGCTTCCGCAAGGACGTTGTCATCGACATGGTCTGCTACCGCCGTCGCGGCCACAACGAGGGTGATGACCCCTCGATGACCCAGCCGCTGATGTACAACCTGATCGAGGCCAAGCGCTCGGTGCGCCGCCTCTACACCGAAGCCTTGATCGGTCGTGGCGACATCACCGAAGAGGAAGCCACGCAGCTGCTGCGTGACTACCAGGAACGCCTGGAACGCGTGTTTGCCGAAACGCACGCAGCCCAGACCTCCCCCATCCCGATCGTCACCAAGGATGCAGCGGCGGTTTCCGATCTGGAGCGCCCCATTGCGCAGCAGAGCGATTCCGGCGTGAACGATCCCCAGGTGACGGCCATCAGCGCCGAAATGCTGGCCAAGATCGGCTCCGTCCATATGGCCATCCCGGAAGGGTTTGAGATTCACCAGAAGCTCAAACCCTTGCTGGAAAAGCGTGAGGCAATGTCCCGCGAGGGCACCATTGACTGGGGCTTTGGCGAGTTGGCTGCTTTCGGTTCCTTGCTGATTGAGGGCGTACCGGTCCGCATGGCCGGCCAGGACTCTCGCCGCGGCACCTTCGTGCAGCGTCACGCAGTGTTCCACGACCGCGCCAATGGCAAGGTGTGGACCCCCTTGCGCGATCTGAGCGAAGACCAGGCCAAATTGTGGATCTATGACTCCCTGCTCAGCGAATACGCTGCCATGGGCTTCGAATACGGCTACTCCGTGGAGCGCCCCGACGCCCTGGTGGTGTGGGAGGCCCAGTTTGGCGACTTCGTCAATGGTGCACAAACCATCATTGACGAGTTCATTTCCTCGGCAGAGCAGAAGTGGGGCCAGCGTTCCTCACTGGTTCTGATGCTGCCGCATGGCTACGAGGGCCAGGGTCCCGACCACTCCTCGGCACGTATTGAGCGCTTCATGCAGATGTGTGCCGAAGAGAACATGATCGTGGCCAACCCGACCACACCGGCGTCGCACTTCCACCTGCTGCGCCGCCAGGCCTACCGCCGCCCCCGCAAGCCGTTGATCATCTTCACCCCGAAGCAGCTGCTGCGCCTGAAGGCTGCAGCGTCCTCGGTGGAGGACTTCACCACCGGCGGCTTCCGCCCGGTGATCGGCGAGCATGCAGCGCTGGCCAACAACGCAGTGGACCGCGTCATCCTGGTCTCCGGCCGCCTCTACTACGACCTCCTCGCGGCACGCGAGAAGGCTGGGGACACGAAGGCTGCCATCATCCGTGTGGAGCAGCTATACCCGCTGCCGCTGGAGGAGATCAAGGCTGAGCTGGCCAAGTACCCCAACGCCGAGCTGGTCTGGGCCCAGGACGAGCCCGCCAACCAGGGTCCGTGGCCGTTCATGGGCCTGAACCTGGCACCTGAGTTGGATCAGAAGCTGAACCGGGTTTCTCGCCCGGCATCAGCGGCCACGGCAACAGGTTCGGCAAAGAATCACGCCGTCGAGCAGACCCTGCTGATCAAGCAGGCGTTCGAGCGTAGCTAAAGCACCATGGATGCCCGGTCTGCATTATCAGGCCGGGCATCTTTTATTTGGACTTCAAATTTTGCATGAATGAAAGGGGCGCCGTGGATAAGCGGGAACTGCGCATTGTGGCTGTGGGGGACGAGTTGGTGGCAGGTGTGGGCGATCCCCGCGCCTTGGGCTGGCTGGGCAGGGTTTTGGCAAGGACCCCACAGGACACCGTCTCGGTTGAGCCGTTTGTCCTGGCCTGCCCCCGTGAGGGTACCGAGGCCCTCGCGGGGCGCTGGCTGCACGAGGCCGGCCGCCGATTTGATGATTTTCACGAGAACCGGCTGGTCATTGGCCTCTCCGGCCGCGACATTGAGTATGGCCTCTCTACCGCCCGCAGCCGGCTCAATCTTGCCAACATCCTAGATGGTGCCACCCAGCTGAACATTCCCGTGTTTGTGGTGGGCCCGCCGCCGTCGTTGGATCCGGCGTTGAACCGCAAACTGGCAGAGCTCAACGCGGCCTTTGCCGACGTCACCACCCGGCGCAAGCACCACTACGTTGACACCTTTGCCCCGCTGCAGAACCACGAACAGTGGCGCAATGACGTGGCGGCCAACGCGGGCTCCCCCGGCCAGGCCGGCTACGGCCTCATGGCCTGGCTGGTGCTGCACCGCGGCTGGTACCAGTGGCTGGACCTGCCCGAGGCCGTCTAGCTTCCCTTCAGATCTATGTGGCAGCTATTGGATCAAAAGCCCCGATTTCGTGGTTTTTGATCCAACAACTGCCACATAGATTTTTTTGTTTCCGGCGAGCCTGGGATTTTTCGCGATATATCTTGATCTGCACTTCAACGCGTTATATCGTGTTCTTCATAGACGCGATATAACGCGAATGAAGGAGTAGCTATGAATCAGGATTCGTGGTCCGTCAGCGACCCGCAAACACTTGAATTTGCCGGCGTTGCCGAAGTTAAGGTGGCTCTGGTCAAGGGCCGTTTTGACATTGTGGTCACCGAGGGGCCCACGGCAACGTTGGAAATCTCCGAGGTGGAAGGCCAGCCGCTGGAGGTGCGCTTCAGCAACGGGACGTTGAAGGTGGAGCACTTCAACGCCTCCAACTGGTTGCAGCGGCTGATCAACTTCCAGCAGGGCGCCAGCGCCGTCATCAGCATTGCGGTTCCGCCGGGAACGTTTGTCTCGGCAAGCACCGTCAATGGTGATGGCATGGTCAGCGGCAGCGCCAAGACCACCCTGCGCACGGTCACCGGGTCCCTCATGGCTGATGCAACCGAGGGACTGCTGACCCTTGACACCGTGAGCGGGGAGATTATTGCCCGCGACCACCGCGGCGATCTGGTGGCCAAGAGCGTCTCCGGGGAGGTCATGGCTTCGGGGGAGCTGGAGAACGTCAGAGCCAGCACCGTCTCCGGCAACGTCAGCTTTGACCTCCACGGCACGCCCCGGACCTTGAACGCCAAGTCCGTCTCCGGTGACATCACGGTCCGCCTGCCCAGGGCAGTAGGCGTCCATGTGACATCGACAAGCGCCTCGGGGACCCTGCTGCTGGATGAACAGCGCCACAGCAACTTGGGCCAAAACACCATGGCCGCCACCGGCCCGGCCTCCCCACGGCTCATTGCCCACACCTCGACAGTGTCCGGAGCTGTCTCCATTGTGTACGCCCCGGAAGAACCCCACCTGAACGTCTCCTTGACCAAGGAGGAGAACTGATGCCTCCTGTCTTCGCCCACGGTGCCCTGCGCCTCTACCTGCTCGCTGTGCTCGAGGAGGGCCCCCAACACGGCTATGAGATCATCCGAGCCTTGACCGACCGCTTTGGCGGCACCTATTCCCCCAGCGCCGGCACCGTGTACCCGCGGCTCGCTAAACTCCAGGAGGAAGGGTTCCTGGAGACAACCATGGAGGGGCGTCGCACCGTCTACTCCCTGACAGCCGCAGGACGGGCGGAGCTGGAACAGCGCCGCCATGAGCTGACAGAAGTGCAGGCAAGCATTTCTGCCTCCGTGCGCAGGCTCGCCGACGATATCCGCGTTGATCTCCAGGAGAACATGCGCAGCCTGCGTGCGGATCTGGCAGCCAGCGCCGAAAACGCGAAGGCTCAAGCCCGCCACGCAGCCCGCGACCCGCACCCTGAAACGGCCGGTACAGGCAATCACCTTAAGGAAGCCGAGTTCCTGTTGCAAAAATTTCGCGACGACCTACGCCTGGATCTGCGCCTGCACGCCGCCCGGAATGGAATGGACGAGCTGTCGCTAGAGACGCTGCGAACTGTCCTAAACCAGTCAGCCAGCGCCATTCGCGCCGCATTGAAGAAATGACCGGGCCACTCGGTTAGGCACGCAAGAGTCATTTATGCCAAAATGGGTACGGATCGTTTTTAAAGGTCTTTCTAGATGATTGGAGGCAGCTATGTCGAAGCGTTCACGTAAGCGTCGGGATCGTAAAAAGGGCGGCGCTAACCACGGTAAGCGTCCCAACACGTAAGTCTTGACGTAAAAAACAAAAGCCCGTTCCGCCATTCGGCGGGGCGGGCTTTTGTGCGCCTACGGCTAGGCTGGAGCTGTGGATAGCCCAGCACCTAAGTCCGGGAGAACGGCGTCGCGCCTTCTCTCCTACCAGCCCGCGGCGACGCCTGGGCAGCAACGGCCGGACATTGCCGACCGGGCTGACATCTTGCGGCTGGTTGAGGCCTTCTACACCGAAGCGTTTGCCGACGATCTCATTGGGCCCGTCTTCACGGAGGTGGTGCACATGGACCTGGAGCGGCACCTGCCCATCATGGCGGACTTCTGGGAGACAGTGCTGTTCAGGGCCGGACTCTACAAGCGCAATGCGCTGAAGATCCACTTTGACATCTCAGCCAGGGAACCGCTGACTCTGGAGCACTTCAACAGGTGGCTACGGCTGTGGAGCCGCACCGTGGATGGCCTTTTCGCTGGCGAGAAAGCTGAGCTGGCAAAAGCCCAAGCCCACGTGATTGCCGGCTCCATGCACCGCCGGGTGAGCGGCCGCCCGGCTAGCGCCCACAGCACCATCGGGCTGCGGCAGGACTAAGCTGCGGCAGGACTAGCCAGATGCAGGACTAGACGGATGCAGGTTTGCTCTCGTGCAGGCGGGCCAAAATGGCTGCCTTGAGGGTTTCCGGGGCAGCTTCCTTGCAGGAACGCTTCACCACCGTGCGGATAACGCATTCAAGATCGTACTGGTGCGCACAATCCTCGCAACCGTCCAGATGGGCTTTGATCTCGGTGAGGTCATCCACGGACAATGCGCCGTCGAGGTACTCGTAGATCCGACCGATCCGTTCGTCGTCGCAATCGCCGAGGCTTTGGCAGTCGCCCATGATTATTTCTCCGTTTCCGTCATTTGAGTGGCGTCCTTGACGTAGCCGCGATCCACGGCGTAGTCGGCCAACATATCTCGTAAAAGCTTCCGTCCCCTGTGCAACCGTGACATCACGGTGCCAATGGGGGTGTTCATGATCTCTGAAATTTCCTTGTACGCAAAACCTTCCACGTCGGCAAAATACACCGCGAGTCGGAACTCCTCCGGGATGGCCTGCAAAGCGTTCTTCACATCTGAATCCGGCAAGTGGTCCAGCGCGTCGGCCTCGGCCGAACGCAGGCCGCGGGAGGTGTGCGATTCTGCCCGGGCCAGTTGCCAGTCCTCAATGCTGTCTGCATTGGACTGCAGGGGCTCACGTTGCCGCTTGCGGTACAGGTTGATGTAGGTGTTGGTCAGAATTCTGTACAGCCACGCCTTCAGGTTGGTGCCGGGCTTGTACTGGTGGAAAGCCGAGAAGGCCTTGGTGTAGGCCTCCTGCACCAGATCCTCGGCATCACTGGGGTTGCGGGCCATGCGCATGGCTGCGGAATACAGCTGGTCTACATAGACCATGGCATCACGCTCAAAACGCGCACGTCGCTCCTCGGTGGTCTCGGTGGCAACATCCACCGCTTCCACATCGGTGCGCGCAACGGCTGGCTCGATGGTTTGCTCAGGCTCGGAAATGTTCATCACTGTTGAGTCTATGCTCAGACTCAGCTTCAGGGGTGCCGGATGGCTCAGTGTCTGCATTGCCGCCTTTCCTTCGCGTGGTTTGTCCGCGCAGCCAGCCCCCTGAGGAACTGCCGCATACCTACTAAACCCGGGAACGACGTCGGATATTCCGCAAACACGGCATCAGCGAAAGAGACGTGGGAGACTTAGACACAGCACTAGCCTTCCGTTGGGCCAGCAGAAACGCCAGCGGAAAGACTAGAGCACAACCAAGGAGGCCTACTTGTCCATTGTTCGCGCACTTGCCCGCCCCATGTTGGCATCATCGTTCATCCTCGCCGGCCTTGACCGGCTGCGCCACGCAGACCAGACTGCCGCCCAATTGAGGCCGGTCTTGGGGCCGCTCAGCGCCGCTTTGCCCATCGAGGCGAGCGAGAAGACTTTGGCACGCGTGCTGGCCGGGACCCAGGTTGGCGCAGGCATTTTGCTGGCCACCGGGAAGTGCTCCCGCGCAGCAGCCGTGGTGCTCGCCGTGACGGCGGGGCTGAACACAGTGGTGGAGTATCGCAACGCCGAGCCCAGCAGCAAGGAAATTCGCTCCCACCGCCGCAACCAGCTGGCCAAGAACATTGGCCTGATTGGCGGGGCACTGCTGGCGAGCGTGGACACGGCTGGACGCCCCGGCTTGGCCTGGCGTGCGGAAAAGCTGATCGAATCCGGCAAGAAGACCACCCACAAGCAATTGAAGAATGCGGACAAGACGGTCCGCGCGCTAGCTCACGACGTGACAGGACAGTAATTACCCATGACCGCAGCCCATTGGCCCGCACCCTTCTCCACAACACCCTTGGACGCCACAGTCACCATCCCGGCCTCCAAGTCGCTGACCAACAGGTATCTTGTCCTCGCCGCCATTGCCGACGGCGAATCGCGCTTGCGTGCGCCCCTGCAGTCCCGTGATTCCGATCTGATGATCGGCGCCCTGCGTGCCATGGGCGCCGGCATCGCCGAAGTGCCCGGCAGCGGCGCGGTCCCAGACCTTGTGGTCACACCCATTCCCGCCGGATTTGTGGCACCCGCGGGCGGCATCACCGTGGACTGCGGTCTGGCCGGTACCGTCATGCGCTTTGTTCCCCCGCTTGCCGCACTGGTCAAGGGCCCTGTGACGTTCGACGGCGATCCCGCGGCCCTGGTGCGACCCATGGCTCCCGTTGTGGTTGCGTTGGAGGGCCTTGGCGTGCGGGTTGAGGATGGCGGGGACGGCTTCCTGCCCTTCACCGTGCATGGCACCGGAGCTGTTGAGGGCGGCCACGTGGGCATTGACGCCGGCGGGTCCTCGCAGTTCATTTCCGCCATGCTGCTGGTTGCCGCTCGCTTTGCCCAGGGCCTGCACCTGGAGCACACCGGCGACTCCGTGCCCAGCGTTGACCACATTTCCATGACGGTGGAGATCCTGCGGTCGGTGGGTGTTGTGGTTGACGACTCCACCCCGAACCACTGGAAGGTTGCCCCCGGCCCCGTCGCCGCCTTCGACGTGGTCCTAGAACAGGACCTCTCCAACGCCGGTCCGTTCCTGGCGGCCGCGCTGGCCACCCGCGGCACGGTGCGCATTCCCAACTGGCCTGCCAACACCACCCAGGTGGGTGACAAGTGGCGTGAAATCCTGCCCCAGTTCGGTGCAACTGTCACCCTCGAAGACGGTGTCTTGACCGTCACGGGAGGCCCCGACATCCACGGCGTGGATATCGCTGACACCAGCGAGCTGGCACCGTCTGTGGCGGCCCTGTGCGCCCTGGCCTCAACACCGTCACGCCTGCGCGGCATAGCGCATTTGCGCGGGCACGAAACCGACCGCCTGGCAGCCCTAGTGGCTGAAATCAATGCCCTGGGCGGCAACGCCGAAGAGACCGAGGACGGGCTCATCATCACCCCGGCACCCCTCCGCGGCGGAGAGTTCCACAGCTACCACGACCACCGCATGGCCACCGCCGGCGCCATTATCGGCCTGGCCGTGCCCGGCGTCGAGGTTGAAAACATTGGCACCACGGCCAAGACAATGCCCGATTTCCCGGCCATGTGGGCCGCCATGGTGGCACAGACAGCAGCCGCCAGCACCTCCGACGTTAGCGCGTAAGGCCATGGCAAAGGACTACAGCAACTGGGACGAATCCGACGTCCGGGTCAGGGCCAACAAGAAGGGCAGCCGGCCGCGCACCAAGGACCGGCCCGCGTACGAGGAGGCCGTCATTGGCCGCATTGTCACGGTTGACCGCGGGCGCTACACAGCCATCATCGATGAGAATGAGCCCACCGAACGCACCTTGATAGCCGCCAGGGCCCGGGAACTGCGGCGCAATCCCGTGGTGGCTGGCGACTTTGTCGCGCTGGTGGGCGATGTCACGGGCAGGCCGGATACGCTAGCCCGGTTGGTCCGGATCGAGGAGCGCCGGACGCTGCTGCGCCGTAGCGCCGATGACACCGACCCTGTGGAGCGGGCCGTGGTGGCCAATGCCGACCAGCTGGTCATTGTGGTGGCTGCTGCCAACCCCGAGCCCCGCACCGGCTTCATCGACAGAGCCCTAGTGGCCGCCTACGACGCCGGCATTGCGCCGTTGCTGTTGATCACCAAAACGGATATCAAGGATCCTTCCGAGTTGCTCGCCAACTACGAGCACCTGGATATGACTGTCATCATCAGCCGGACGGCGGCCGACGGCGCCTCAGGCATCGACGCTCGCAGCGACGACGGCGATTCGGCCCTGTTGGCCGGCGGCGCCGTGGAGCAGCTGCACAGCTACCTCGACGGCAAGGTCAGCGTCATGGTGGGCCACTCCGGTGTGGGCAAATCCACCATGGTGAACGCCTTGACGGGTTCGCGGCGGGCCACGGGCGGCGTCAACGCTGTCACGGGCCGTGGGCGCCACACGTCCTCGTCGGCGCTTGCTCTGCGCATCGAGGACGGCAAACCCGGCTCCTGGATCATCGACACCCCCGGCATCCGTTCCTTCGGGCTGGCCCATGTGAACCCGGACCGGATCCTGCAGGCCTTCCCGGACCTGCAGCCCGGCACCGACGACTGCGAACGTGGTTGCAAGCATGACACTGCCGCAGTGAACTGCGGACTGGACCCCTATGTGGCCGCCGGGCTCGCGGGCGACGCCGGAGCCGCCCGCCTTGCCTCGCTGCGCCGCCTACTAGGCACCAGCGACAGGACAGAGGGCCGCGCTGCCGAGAAGGAACTGGGCATCATCGAGTAATCCCCACCTGGTTCGACGCCTGCGCACCCTACCCGGCCTATGTGGCGCCACTCTTGAAGTGGCGCCACATTCGTCAACAACCACGCGTAGGCGTACAACCGAGCATCATCAGCGGGCCCGAGGGCGTCGGAACCGGTGTTTGGCCCAAACCGCGATAGCGTGATGTACATGACGATTGAACCCCAGACGTACAACGACGACCTCCGCCTGGCCCATGTTCTGGCGGACAGCGTGGATTCGCTGACCATGGCCCGTTTCAAGGCCCTTGACCTGGAAATTGAGACGAAGCCGGACCTGACGCCCGTAACGGATGCCGACAAGGCCGCCGAGGAGTCGATCCGCAGCCAGCTGGCCCGGGTCCGTCCGCGCGATGCCGTGCTGGGCGAGGAGTTTGGCAGCACGGGCCATGGAACGCGGCGCTGGATCATCGACCCCATTGATGGCACCAAGAACTTTGTGCGCGGCGTGCCTGTCTGGGCCACGCTGATTGCCCTCGTGGATGAAGGCCGTCCCGTGGTGGGCTTGGTCAGCGCCCCCGCCCTGGGCAAACGGTGGTGGGCTGCCGAGGGAACCGGCGCGTACATGGGCAAGTCCCTGGCCGCGGCCACCCGCATTCGCGTCTCCAATGTTGCCGAGCTCAAGGACGCCTCACTGTCCTACTCATCGCTGAGCGGTTGGGCCGAGCGGGGCAACCGCGATGAGTTCATTGCCCTGACCGACGACGTCTGGCGCACCCGTGCGTACGGCGATTTCTGGTCATACTGCATGGTGGCCGAGGGCAGCGTGGACATTGCCTGCGAGCCCGAACTCAACCTGTACGACATGGCCGCCCTGGTGCCGATCGTGACGGAGGCTGGCGGCCGCTTTACCTCCCTGGAGGGCGCTGACGGCCCCTTTGGCGGCAACGCCCTAGCCACAAATTCCATCCTGCACACAGAGGTTTTGCAGCGCCTGAATCCCAATTGGGATGACCTGCTGGGCTGATCCAAGGCATTTGGCTCAAGCGTATTAAGTACGACGGCGGCTTCCGCCGTCGTTCTTTTTGCCCGCCTCCCGCTGGCCTGCAGGCAGCCTCCGGGCAGCCTCCGGGCAGCCCGGCGGTAACGCTGCGTTCATGACGTAACAAATGCGGGAAGCAATTTCTTGGGCTAATCTTTTTGGCATAGGTCACGAGTGCCAGCGCTAAACCCCGGTTTGCTGGCCGGCAACCCTCCTTTCGCGGCGGGGTGCCCCGGGTGACGACCTGGCCAGGCCGGAGCGGTCATGGCAAGCGCGGACTCCTTGGCTCCTCCAAGGGTCCAAAGGTGTCAAAGGAATTACCCATGAGCTACGCCCTTTTGGAAAAAACTTCCCTCGCAGAGTCCCCTCTTCTGCCCGTGGTGGGCCAGGAATTGGCCGCCCCCCTGATCCAGGGCGGGCATGTGCGCTACGCCAACCTCGACTACGCCGCCTCAGCCCCTGCCATTGAGGAAGTTGCCGCCCACCTGAACGAGGTCCTGCCGTACTACGCCAGCGTGCACCGCGGCGCAGGGTTTGCCTCCCAGGTCAGCACCTCCGTGTACGAAAATGCCCGCAGAATTGTGGCCAGCTTTGTGGGCGCCCGTCCCGATGACACAGTCATTTTCACGCGCCACACAACGGATTCCCTGAACCTTTTGGCCGGCTGTGTGCAAAGCATCCTGACCCAGAGGGGCTTCACCGAGGGCCGCTCCAACGCCCACGGCGAGGTCCTATACCTGGACATCGAACACCACGCCAACCTGTTGCCGTGGCAGGCACTGCCCCACCGTTCGGTGGTGGCCGCGGATTCCATCGCAGCAACCCTGGCCCGCGTGGAGACCCAGTTGCGGGCCGGAAACGTGCTCTTGCTGGCCGTCACGGGCGCCTCCAATGTCACCGGCGAGGTGCTGCCGGTCAACGAGCTGGCAGCCCTGGCCCACCACTATGGGGCCCGTATTGTGGTTGATGCGGCGCAGCTGGCCCCGCACCGCCGGATTGATCTGGCGGCCAGCGGCATCGACTACCTGGCCTTCTCCGGCCACAAGCTGTACGCCCCCTTCGGCTCGGGTGTCCTGGTTGGCCGTGCGGACTGGCTCGACGCCGGCAAGCCGCATTTGGCCGGCGGCGGGGCCGTGCGTGAAGTCCGGCTCGAATCAACCAGCTGGAGTGACGGCCCGGCACGCCACGAGGCCGGCTCCCCCAACGTGCTGGGCGCCGCCACCCTGGCCAAAGCGGCCGCAGCCCTGGCGGCGCTCGACGCACACGACTGGCACAGCCACGAGCAGCAGCTGCGCGGGCATCTGGTGGCCGGTTTCGCCGCGATTGAGGGCGTCAACGTCCATTCGCTGTTCACCGATTCCGCGGACTACCCGGAGTGCGGCAGCATCGGCGTGGTGAACTTTTCCGTCACCGGGTACGACGCCGGTTTGGTCGCCGCGTACTTGTCGGCCGAGCACGGCGTGGGCGTGCGCGACGGCAAGTTTTGCGCGCACCCGCTGTTGAACCGTTTGGGTTTGCCCTCGGGTTCATTGCGCGCCAGCTTTGGCGTGGGGTCCCGGCTTGAGGACGCGCAGCGCCTGATCAACGGCGTGGCCGCCCTGCTGCGCGACGGCCTCGGCTGGGACTACGTGGTTGACGCCGGCCGTTGGGTCCCCGCCAACGATAACCGCGAGTACCCGCACTGGGCTCCAAACACCCCGGGCACCGCCGGCGCAGCCCCCTGCAACACCTGAGCCACGCACCCGCTCCCCCGGGGTAAAGTTGAACGGGCAAAACGGCACAACTTTATGGGAGCACCATGGCAGGGGTAGGCGGACCGGTCTTCGACGAGGAGCGGCGCAAACATATGGCTGCGGCATTTCTGGAGGGCGGAAGCCATTACCACCAGGTCCGCCCCAGCTACCCCGGCGATTCCCTTGACTGGTTGATCGCCGGCTCCCCCCGCCCCATCCGGGACGCCCTCGATGTGGGCGCCGGAACGGGGAAGTATACTCAGTTGCTGGCCCGGCACGGGTGGACGCTGACGGCGGTGGACCCTTCGGCTGACATGCTGGCCCAATTGGCCGCCGAGTTGCCCCACGCCACCACCATGGTGGGCACGGCCGAACACCTGGAGCTGCCGGCCGGATCCATGGACCTGGCTGTGGTGGCGCAGGCCTGGCACTGGTGCGACCCCATCGCTGCCAGCACCGAGATTGCCCGCACGCTTCGCCCCGGCGGCAGCTTGGGCTTAATCTGGAACCAGCTCGACGTCGGCATCCCCTGGGTTCACCGGCTGGCACGGATCATGCACGCCGGCGACGTCCACAAGGCTGACTTCCACCCCACCATTGGCAAGGAATTCGCCGCCCCGCAAGCGCACAACACCCGCTGGAGCCAATCGTTGACGCCGGCGGCCATCATGGAACTGGCCAAGTCCCGCAGCTACTATCTCAAGGCCGCCGACCCCATCCGCGCCAAGGTCATGGCCAATCTGAGCTGGTACCTCCTTGACCATCTGGGGCACTCCCCGGGCGAAGAGCTCGAGCTGCCCTACGTGGCCCAGACCTGGCGCACCCACAAACTCGGCTAGGCTCACCGGCCCTGCCGGGGTTTTCAACGAATGCCCAGCGGCTGACCTTCTCCGGGCGGGCCTAGCGGTAGGCTGGAATACGTGAAACAAACTGCCACCTCCTCCAGCATCGAGGACTACGTCAAGGTCATCTATGCCTACACGGAGTGGCAGGACAAACCCATCACCTCCACAGCCCTGGCCACCCGCCTGGGCGTGGCCAATTCCTCGGTTTCGGAAATGGTCCGCAAACTCAAGGACCAGGGCCTGGTGGACCACCAGCCGTACAGCCCCATCCACCTGACTGAGAGCGGCCTGTCCCTGGCGCTGTCCATGGTGCGCAGGCACCGGCTGCTGGAAACCTACCTCGTCAGCGAGCTTGGCTACACCTGGGATGAGGTGCATGACGAGGCCGAACACCTGGAGCATGCCGTGTCCGAGCACTTCATCGAGCGCATGAGCGCCAAGCTGGGCCATCCCACCCGGGACCCCCACGGTGACCCCATCCCGGACCCGGATGGCCGGATCATCATGGCCCCCTCACACCGGCTCGACGAGCTCGACGCCGGCCACAGCGGGCGTGTCAGCCGCATCAGTGACCACGACCCGGAACTGTTGCGCTACCTGGAGCAGCATGGCATTGGCCTGGATACGGCCCTGCAAGTGTTGCGGCTGCTGCCCTTCGGCGCCGGGATTGAAGTCCAAAGACTCAATGCCCCGCACGACGCCGGGCCCCTGGCCCTGGCGACCGAGGTGACGGTTTCGCTGTGGCTTTCATCGACCGGTTCACACCCCGGCTGTTCCGTGCAGGACCTGACCGGCGGCTCCCTCATGAGTCCGCACGCATCAGCGCCAGGCAGCTAGTCCGGGTGGCGCCTGGCACTGGCGCACCCTTTTCCTGAGGCGGCTAGCGGACTCTGCGGCCCTGCTCCCGCTCGCGGCTGATCGGGCGGCCCAAATCAGCTCCCCCAGCTTCTGCCCCATCCAAAGTGCTCTTGGTTCCGAATGACCTATGTTGCGCCCTGGCAATTCATTGCCGCGCAGCAACGTGAATCGTGACGAGAACACTAGGAGATAAACCATGCAGAAGTCAGCTATGCACATCGCAAAGATCACAGCCGTTGCGGCCCTTGCCCTGGGCGGATTCGCCGTGGGCGCAGGTCCTGCCAGTGCCGCCACGCAGGACCCTGCGGCACCGAGCATCAGCGCCCCGGCGTCGTCAACGTCCATTCTGGGTGGCAACTTCCTCAATGGAACTCTCATCTCCGGGCCCTTGGTGGGCGCACCCCTGATCAACGGGCCCCTGGTCTCCATCCCGTTCGGCCCCTTCCAGCTGGGCCAGTTCCAGTAGCTGGCACGCTTCCCCGCGCCCCGCATCAGCCTGCCCCGGCAGCAAGCCGGGCACATTTTCAGTTGAGAAGGCCCATGTCCCAGCACGCATATTCCCAGTCCTCAGTCAACACCGGAACCCGCCGTGAGCTGACAACGGCACAGCGGGGCATTTGGTACGCCCAAAATCTGGATCCGGAAAACCCGATGTACCAGATTGCCCAGTTCGTGGACATTCACGGCGAACTGGACGCCGAGCTGCTTGCCAAGGCTGTCCACGGCGTGATTGCCGAGACGGATGCCTTGAATGTGCGCTTCGCCGAGGACGACGGCGGCCCGCACCAACTGCTCTCGCCGTCGACGGTGCACCTTGACTTAACCGATCTGCGAGGCCAGGTGCAGGCGGAGCGTTCTACGCCGACGAGCCACGCCGTGCACGAGCGTGCCCGTGGTCTGATGGATGAAGATCTGGCCACGGCGCGCAATATGGCCCACGACTCCCTCCTCCGCGTGGAGCTGTTTCGGATCGAAGACCACCGGTACCTGTTTTACCAGCGCGTCCACCATGTGATGCTTGACGGCTATTCCGCAGTGCTGGTCCTCCAACGAATCGCCCAGCTCTATAACGAGCTGCTGGCCCACGGCACCGAGGCAGAGGCACTGGAAAGTTCCGCGAAGTTCCCGTCGCTGGATTCGTTGCTGTCCGAGGAGGCCGCCTACGTGGATTCCCGCAATGCTGACGCGGATCAAGATTTCTGGCAGGCCACCCTTGCCGAAACAGCAGCGGCGCCCGGACTGGCCGAACGCCCCAGCGGCAATGCCAGGCGGCTCATCCGCCTGGCAGCAGCCCTGCCGGCGGACATTGCATCCGGACTGGCCGAGGGCCCCTCCACCGCCCCGGCCGTCATTCTTGCCTCGGCGGCAATTTACCTGCACAAGATGACGGCCGAGCGGCATATCAGCCTGGCCTTGCCCGTCACCGCCCGCCGGGGCGCGCTGGCAAAGTCTGTGCCCTCGATGCTGTCCAACGTTGTTCCCGTGCGCTTTGAAGTATCGCCCGAGGACACCGTGCGCAGCACTGTCATGTGCGCCGGCACCGCGCTGCGCAACGCCTTGATCCACCAGCGTTTCCGGCTGGAAAGCCTCACCTCCCGCGCCGCGTACAGTGGGCCCTCCCTCAACATCCTGCCCATGTTAGATGGCATCGATTTTGGTGCCGCCACAGGCTCCGTGACAGTACTTTCCACCGGGCCCATCGATGACTTGTCCATAGTGATCCATGGCCTGGCGCCCGGACAGGCTTTCGCCAGCGGCGCCCAACCCGTGACCATCCAGTTTGAAGCCAATGCCGAGCTGTACAGTCTCGATGCGGTGGCAACACACTTGCAGCGTTTCACCCTCCTGCTCGGGAAGATCATTGCCGATCTCGATGCAACGGTTGCCGCGCTGACAGTCACCACGGCGGCGGAGCAGCGTGAACAGTTGGCGCTGGGCAGTGCGGACTTCCTGAGCTTGCCGGCGCACACTGTCGCGGAAGAATTCGAAGCCCGTGCAGGCGCCACGCCTTCCGCCCGCGCCCTGGTGGCAGCGGACGGCGAACTCACCTTTGCCGAACTGGATCACCGTTCCAACCAGCTGGCGCACTACCTGCGCGGCCGTGGCGCCCGGGCCGGCACCTCGGTGGCCGTGCGTTTGGGGCGCAGCACCCTGTTGGCTGTGGCCATCCTGGCAATCTTGAAGTCCGGTGCCGCGTATGTTCCGATCGACCCTGACTACCCCGAGGGCCGGGTGCAGGGAATGTTGGAGGATGCCGGGCCGCTCCTGCTGCTCACCACGGCGGCGTTCACCGAGCAGCAACGCCAGCACCATCCAGCCAGCCCGGTTCCCGAGGTCCGACTCGACTCCGAGACGGTGGCGGCAACACTTCGCGGATTGCCGGTGCACCGTCCACAAACACTGGCAGCCGGCCAACATGACCTCGCCTATATCATCTTCACCTCCGGCTCCACCGGCCGGCCCAAGGCCGTGGGCGTGGAACACCGGGCCCTGCTGAACCTGTTCATCTCACACCGCACGGACATCTTTGGCCCGGCGCAGGAACGGCTAGGACGCACCCTGCGCGTGGCGCACACGGCGGGCCTGTCCTTTGACGCCTCGTGGGACCCGATCCTGTGGCTCGTGGCCGGGCATGAACTGCATCTGGTGGACGACCTCACACGCCGGGACCCGCAGGCATTGACCCAGTACCTGGCCGAACAACGGATTGACAGCATTGAAACGACCCCTTCCTTTGCCAAGGTTCTCCTGGCGGAAGGGCTCTTCGACGGAGCCGTGCACCCCTCCGTGGTCGCCTTGGGCGGAGAAGCAGTTGATCCTGCGCTCTGGGGTTTGTTGGCGCAGATCCGAGGCCTCACGGCCTACAACTTCTATGGCCCCACGGAAACCACTGTGGACAGCATGACGGCGATCATGGAACCCGGCACAGCCCCGCACCTAGGCTCCTCGGTGGCCAATAGCCGCCACTACATCCTGGATCCGGGGCTAAATCCCGTGCCGGGAAACGCCATAGGCGAACTGTACGTGGCTGGGCACAATGTGGCCCGAGGTTATCTTCACCAGCCCCAGCTCAGCTCGGAGAGATTCATTGCAGACCCCTTCGCCAACGATGGTTCACGCATGTACCGCACCGGGGATGTTGTCCGGCGGCTCTCTGATGCCACGGTGGAGTTTCTGGGGCGCATTGACCAACAAGTCAAAATCAGGGGCTTCAGGATAGAGCTCTCGGAAATCGAGGAAGTCCTGCGCAGCGCCTCCGGCGTTGACCAGGCGGCCGTCGTCGTGAGCAAGAACCGGGCCGGGTACGATCACCTCCTGGCCTATGTCACAGGAGCCGACCCGGTGGACACCGCGGCCATCCGTGCAGCCATCCGCGCGCAGTTGCCGGACTACATGATCCCCTCGGCCATCACCCACATCCCCAGGATCCCGCTCACCCCCAACGGCAAGCTGGACACCAAGGCACTGCCGGAACCTGTTACGGGCAGCGACTCCGAGGCACCCCGGAACGACGCCGAGCGCATGGTGGCGGCGGCCTTTGCGGAAGTGCTGGGGCTAGCGGAGGTGGGCCGTGACGACGACTTCTTTGAACTGGGCGGGCATTCGCTGTTGGCGACGCGCCTGGTGGCAGTGCTGCGCGGCATGAGGGGATCCGCCCCGACGCTGCGTACCGTGTTTGAATTTCCCACTGTGGCCGGCATGGCAGAAACGTTGGATGCCCCCTCGCCACAAACCCATCCCCTGCAGCCGCAGCCTCGGCCCACCCCGTTGCCGCTCTCCTTTGCCCAGCGCCGGCTCTGGTTCCTCAACCGATTCGACCCGTCATCGGGGGCGTACAACATCCCCATCGTGCTCCGCCTCCGTGGTCGCCTCGACGTGGCGGCCCTCGAGGCGGCCATCAACGACGTGGTGGCCCGCCACGAAAGCCTGCGCACCACGTTCCCGTTCACGGCCGGTGAACCAGAGCAGCTGATCCTCCTGGCAGACCAGGCACGGATTCCGCTGGCAGCCGTGCAAACCACACCCGAACACGTCCAGAACGTGCTGCACGCCGAGTCTGCCCGTGGTTTCGACGTGACCGGTGAGCTTCCCCTGCGCGCAGCACTTCTCCAGCTCGGAGCCCAGGACCACGTGTTGTTGCTGACCTTGCACCACATTGCCGCCGACGGCTGGTCCCTGGCGCCGCTGGCCCGCGACTTGTCCACGGCGTACACAGCCCGTATCCAAGAAGCCGTGCCCGAATTCGCACCGTTGCCGGTGCAGTACGCGGACTATGCACTGTGGCAGCGAGCAGAACTGGGCAGCGAGACTGATGCGCAAAGTCCCATCTCGCGCCAGTTGGCGTTCTGGAAGCACGAGCTCGATGATGCGCCGGAGGAGCTGGTCCTGCCGTTCGACCACGCCCGCGGCGCACGCACAGCGCCCTGGGATGCTGCCGCCGTGCCGGTGCATATCAGCGACGAAACCCACGAAAAGCTCTCCGCCCTGGCGAGGGCGCACAATGCCAGCCTGTTCATGGTGTTGCAGGCAGCGTTCGCGGCCTTGTTGACAAGGCTCGGTGCCGGCACGGACATCCCGATCGGAACCCCTGTGGCCGGCCGGCCGGACACGGCACTCGATGACCTGGTGGGGTTCTTCGTCAACACCCTGGTGCTGCGCACCGACACCTCAAATAATCCCACGGCCGGGGAACTGATCGACGCCGTGCGCTTCACGAACCTGCGCGCCTACGCCAACCAGGACGCACCGTTTCAACGTGTTGTGGAAGAACTCAACCCCGCCCGCTCACAAGACCGGCATCCCTTGTTTCAGGTGATGCTCACACTGAGCAACGGGGCGCCGGAAGAATTGGCCATGCCGGGCCTGCACGTGGTGGCGGACCGGACAGCTGAACCGGGCGGCGCCAAATTCGACCTGCTGCTGGACCTGGCCGAGAATGGCACAGGACTCGGCGGATCCTTAAGCTTTGACCCTGCCCTGTTCGCCACTGAAACGGCCAGCCTGATTGCCGCCCGCTTCGTGCGCATGGTGGAGCAGTTCGCGAACAACCCGCTAACACCCTTGTCCCGGCTCCAGTTGTCAACGGCGCAGGAAACAGCGGAGGTCCTTACTCTGGGGCAAGGCACCGTGGCAGAGCACGGCGAAGCCACGGTGCTGGATGAATTTGCCGCCACGGCTGCCCGCCACCCCGGCCGGACAGCAGTCAGCGACGGCCTCCACGCCGTGAACTTTGCCGAACTCGCCGAAGCCGTCGACGTGCTCGCGGCGGGCCTCACCGCGGCCGGCGTGACCCCGGGCGACCGGGTGGCAGTGGCGCTGCCCCGGACCAACGATGTGGTTTGTGCCGCCTTGGCGGTGCTGCGGGCCGGCGGGGTCTACGTTCCCCTGGACCTGGCCTACCCCGCCGAACGGATTGGTCTGATTCTGGACGACAGCGCACCCAGGCTCACCATCGCCGAGGGGAACCTGGCGGCGCTGCGGACAGCGGGGCAGGAGGAAACTGCCAAGGACGCACTGGCCCGCGTGAGTGTTGCCCCCGCCGATCCGGCCTACCTGATCTACACGTCGGGCTCCACGGGCACGCCGAAGGGGGTCGCCGTGGGCCATGGCGCCTTGGCCAACCTGTTCCGCCACCACCAAGGCACCATATTTGCCGATGCGATGGGGAAAGACGCGGCCGACGGCGCAGCAGTGGCACACATTGCCGGGCTGGGTTTTGACGCGGCCTGGGATCCCATGCTCTGGCTCATTGCAGGCGCCACCTTGCACATGGTGGCCGAGGACATCAGGACAGATGCCCAGGCTCTGGTGCACTTCTGCACCGAGAACAACATCACCTCGCTGGAGACCACGCCGTCGTACATCCGCGCCTTGCTACTGTCCGGGCTGCTGGACAGCCCTCGGCGCAAACCACTCGTACTGGCGTTGGGCGGCGAAAGTGTGCCAGCCGATCTGTGGCAGGACCTGGCTGGCAACGAACGGGTGGTGGCCTACAACTTCTACGGGCCCACCGAGTTCACCGTGGATTCTGTGCTGACCCGCATCAGCGGAACCGTGCCGAATATTGGCAGCACCATCAACAACGTGCAAAGCCATGTCCTTGATGAATACCTGGTGGCAGTACCCCTGGGTGTCACCGGAGAACTTTACTTGGCCGGTGCCGGGATGGCCACCGGCTACGCCAATCGAAGCGCCGAGACCGCCAGCCGGTTTATCGCCAACCCGCACGGTGACGGTTCCCGCATGTACCGCACGGGTGACCTGGTGCGCCGTCTAGCCGGGGGTGAGCTGCAATTCGTGGCCCGTGCCGATGAGCAATTGAAGATTCGCGGATTTCGGGTGGAGCCTGGCGAAATTGAAAGCGTGATCGCCAGTCACGAGCTGGTCAGCCGCTCCGCCGTGGTGGTGGAAACCGGAGCAGCCGGACGCATCATCGGCTACTACGTGGGAACAGCTGACCCCGCGGAATTGCTGCGCTTTGCAGCCCGCCGCCTGCCCGAGTACATGATGCCCAAGGCGCTCGTGGCGTTGGCGGAGATCCCGTTGACCTCGCACGGCAAATTGGATAAGCGCGCGCTCCCAGCACCGGCAGCCACCAGCCCAGGTTCCAGGGCACCGGAAACCGTCCAAGAGAAAGACATCTGTGCAGTGTTCGGAACGGTCCTGGGTGTCACCGAGGTGGGTCTGGACGACGATTTCTTCGACCTTGGCGGCCATTCGCTGCTGGCAGTTGCGCTCATCGCCAAGCTGCGTGAATCCTTCGGCACGGACTTGCCATTGCGGGCAGTCTTCGAGTCCACCACCCCGGCCGCCCTGCTGGGGAAACTGACGGCCGTCACCGTCAGCGAGCGCAGCAACCCCGCAACACCTGCTTCCGGGCTGTCGGTCCAGGAGTGGGCCGGCCAGCACAACGTCCACCGGCCGCAGCAGATTCCGCTCTCCTACGCCCAGTCACGGCTGTGGTTCCTGAATCAGCTTGACCCGGGATCGGCCGACTACAACATTGCCTTGGCCGTGCGGCTTACGGGGGAACTGCATGTTGATGCGCTGGCGCAGGCGATCGATGACCTGCTGGTCCGGCATGAAGTCCTGCGGACCAGTTACCCCTCCCACCAGGGAAAGGCCGAACAACTCATCCATCCAGCCGCCGCTGTTGCGGGCCTGATGGCCCGCAAGGACGCCACTTCCGAAGGGGAACTGCGGCGCCTTCTTGCCACAGCAGCCTCCAACGGCTTCGATCTCAGCCGTGAGCTTCCGCTGCGCGCCACACTCATCGGCATGGACCATGACGAGTGGGTCCTGCAGCTGGTGGTGCACCACATCGCCAGCGACGGCGCGTCCCTGGCGCCCCTGGCCAGGGACATCTCCACAGCGTATTCGGCACGTTGCAGCGGCGCCAGCCCCCTGCAACGGGTGTTGGGTGTGCAGTATGCGGACTTCACCTTGTGGCAGCGCCAACTGCTCGAGGACGCCACCGGCACCGCCGAGCCGGCGTTGGAGGCCAAATTGCGCTACTGGAAGGAAACGCTGACCGGTGCACCGCCGGAGTTGACCTTGCCAGCCGACGGGCCGCGTGCTCCGGGGGCACGCCAGCCCGGAGGCCAGCAATCGTTCACGCTCGACGCCGAAACCACTGAAGCGCTTTCCCGCTTGGCCGGTACCCAGAGCGCCAGCCTCTTCATGGCCTTGCACGCCGCGTTGGGCGGATTCCTCCTGCGCAGCGGCGCAGGCTCCGACGTGGTGATCGGATCGCCGACGGCGGGGCGCGCTGATCCTGCCCTGGCGGAGCTGATTGGTTTCTTCGTCAATACCGTCCCCATCCGTTTGAATGCCACAGGCAACCCGACTTTCCGGGAGTTGCTGGGAACGGCACGGCATAGCGTTCTGGATGCCTTCGACAACGATGACGTTCCCTTTGAGCGGCTCGTGGAGGTTCTGAATCCCCCGCGCAAGCTGGGACGCCATCCTCTGTTCCAGACCATGCTGAGCGTGGAGACCACTGCCCGTGCCACAGTCGAACTCCCCGGTGTCCACGCTGTGGCCGAACCGGAAGTTGCCACGGGGGAGGCGAAGTTCGATTTGTCCTTCACGTTCCGTGAGTTGGGGTCCGGACGGGGCCTGGCTGCCACCTTGGATTACAACGCGGCCATGTTCAGCGGTGCTGCCGTAGCCACGTTGCTCAAGCGCTTCACGGCGTTCGTCCAGCTGGCCGTGGCGGCACCAGATAGCGCCCTGTCCTCACTGAACCTCCTCTCGAATCAAGAAATAGGCGCCCTACTCGCCGCCACCACCGGATCCGACACCACCGGTTCCGTTCCTGGAGTATTGGAGGTTTTTGCCCGGACTGTTGCCCGGCAGGGCGAGGGAACCGCCGTGGTTTGCGGGGGAGAATCTTTGTCCTTCTCGGCCTTGGATGGTGCCAGCTCACGCCTTGCCGGCGCCTTGGTGGATGCGGGCATCACGGCTGGGGACCTGGTCTCGGTGTACTTGCCCAGGTCCTTGCACACTATGGTGGCTGCCTTGGGTGTGCTGAAGGCGGGCGCCGTCTACAACCCCATCGACACGGAATACCCTGGCGAACGTGTCAGGGCCATCCTCGAAGATGCCCGCACCAGCGCCGTCATCAGTACCAAAGCCATGGAAACAGCCCTCACCGGCCAGCTGGCCACCGCAGGCATACCCGGCACACCCGTGCTGAGGGTGGAGGACTTGCCAGCGGCAGGCCCCACGGCCCACCACGGGCCCGGCCATCTTGTCCCTAGGGAAATATCGGCAGAGCAGCTGGCGTATGTCATGTTCACGTCCGGTTCCACGGGCCGGCCCAAGGGAGTGGAGATCAGCCACGGCGCCCTGGCCAGTTTGCTGGCGTCGCATCAAGGAAACCTGATTCCCGGTGCTGCAGAGCGCCAGGAGCACGGGCCGGTCCGGGTGGCTCACACCACGGGCGTCGGCTTTGATGCCTCGTGGGATCCGATGTTGTGGATGATCGACGGGCACGAAGTGCACGTGATCACCGATGATGTTCGGCAGGACCCCCAGGCCCTGGCCGCGTACTTCGCCACGCATGCCTTGGGGGCTTGGGAAACCACACCAGGGTACGTGCGCCAGCTGCTGGCCGAGCCGGCTTTTTCGGCCATGCTGGACCAACGGGTCCGCGCAGGCCTGCCAGCCCTGCGGCTGGCACTGGGCGGCGAAGCCTTTGATGCGGCCCTGTGGAGTGAACTCTCCACCCGCGACTCCGTGCGCGCCTGGAATCTGTACGGCCCCACCGAGGCAACTGTTGACTCGCTGATCGCCGAGGTGCCGGGCAGCAAGGATTCCGGGCCGCCGGTGCTCGGCTCCCCCACCCACAATTCGAGAGTTTATGTGCTGGATGACTACCTGGCCCATGTCCCGGCAGGTGTGCGCGGCGAACTGTATCTTGCCGGACCGCAACTGGCACGGGGGTACCGGGGCCGGTCAGACTTGACGGCAGAGAGGTTCGTCGCGGACCCTTGGGGCAAACCGGGAGATCGCATGTACCGGACGGGTGACCTGGTGACCAGAAGTGAACAGGGCACGCTGGTCTACGCCGGCCGCAACGACCAGCAGGTTAAAATTCGCGGCTTCAGGGTGGAGCTGGGCGAGGTGGAACGCGCCCTGCGGGACGTTCCCGGCGTCGGCGCCGCCGCGGCGCTGGTTCGGGACAACGCCGCCATGCCAGGCCTGCCCCGGCTGATCGCGTACCTTGTGCCGGTGGCTGCACCGGGCCCGGAGCAGGCACAGTTGGCAGCCCACCAGCTGGCCGACAGTGCCCGAGCGCACCTGCGTTCGGTGCTGCCCGGCTACATGGTGCCGGCCGCCGTGGTGGTGGTTGAGCGCATTCCCCTGACGGCGAATGGCAAGGTGGACACCGCCGCCTTGGCCGATCCCTCGGAGCAGGACAGCAGTGCCTCGCTGGCACCCCGGACGCCGCGGGAGAAAACCGTGGCACAAATCTTCAAAGATGTGCTGTCACTGGCACGGGTGGGAGTCGATGAATCCTTCTTTGAGCTTGGCGGCCACTCCTTCTTGGCCCAGCCACTCATTTCCCGGGTGAATGATGCCCTCGGAACGGAGCTGCCCGTGCAGGCGCTGTTCCGCTCCCCCACGGTGGAGCAGCTGCTGACCGAGGCTGCCAAGGGCAGTGCGGAGAACGTGGCCGACAGCCTGCGCCAGCTGCTTCCCCTGCGCACCACGGGCAGCAAGGCGCCACTCTTTGCCGTTCATCCTGCCACCGGCGTCAGCTGGGGTTTCGCCGCCCTTTTGGGCCGCCTGGACAAGGAACGGCCACTGATCGGATTGCAGATGCCGGGCATGCTCCCCGGCATCGACCAGGGGCTGCGCGCACAAACGCTGACGGAGCTGGCGGATGACTACATTGCCCAGATCCGCCGGGTGCAGGCCGAGGGGCCCTACCACCTGATCGGCTGGTCATTTGGTGGCAACCTGGTGCACAGGCTGGCCACCCGGCTGCAGGAGTTGGGGCACCAGGTGGCATTTTTGGGAATTCTCGACGCGTTCCCCACAGCGCAGGAAAGCAACAGTGACATTGGCACAGGTCCGGAACTGTGGCAAAACTACTTGCAGGCCACCGGTTTCCCCGTTTCGGCGCAGGACGTGGCGGAACTGGACGGGGAGCGTGTTTTGGAGATCCTGCGCGAGAACCACAACCCCCTGGGAAGCATCCCCATCGAGTCCCTGAACGCCATGGTGGAAAACTTCCAGGTTTTGGCCCGCATGATCCGTTGTGCCGAGGTGAAGGTGTTCGACGGCGAGCTGTTCGTCTTCCGTGCCACCGAGGACGTCCGCGCAGGCTCGCCCACGTCGCAGTCCTGGGAGCCGTTCGTGACAGGGCGGATCATTGATACTCCCGTGGCGGCGGCACACTCACACATGCTCAGTGACAGTGCACTCGATCACATTTTGCCTGTCCTGGCAATCCAACTGGGCCAGGGCGCCGAATAACCATCCAACGGCGGGGGCCCGACACGGTTGCAACGGCACCGTCTCGGGCCTTGCCTTTGTCCAAAGACAGCCAGCAAGGAACCTGAGGAAAATTACGTGACGAACCCCTTTGATGACACGAACGCAACCTTCCGCGTATTAGTTAATGATCTCCAACAACATTCGCTGTGGCCCAGTTTTGCCGACGTTCCCAACGGTTGGTTGGTGATGTACGGCCCGGGCGGTCGGCAAGAGTGCCTTGACTTCGTATCCCGCAGCTGGACGGACATGACTCCGCGCACGGTGGCCGAACTCGCGGCCTCCTAGTGATCCGGATACGGGGACTCTGCAAAAATTTCGGCGATTTTCGCGCCCTGGACTCCTTGAATCTTGATGTCGCTCCCGGGCAGGTGCTGGGGTTGCTGGGGCCCAATGGTGCCGGCAAAACCACCACGGTGCGGGTCCTGACAACATTGCTGGCACCCGACGCCGGTGAGGTCAGCGTGGCCGGGCACAACGTTCGGACGGACCCGGACAGCGTGCGCCGTTCAATAGGCCTGTCCGGACAGTACGCAGCCGTGGATGAGAAACTCACCGGATACGAAAACCTTGTCATGGTGGCCCGTCTCTACGGCATGAGCAAGAAGTCCTCGGCGACCCGTGCCGTTGAACTGCTGGATGAATTCCGGCTCAGCGAGGTGGCCGGCAAGCGTGCCGGCACGTATTCCGGCGGCATGCGGCGCCGGCTGGATCTGGCCGGCGCCATTGTCGCCAGGCCCGCAGTGGTGGTGCTCGATGAACCGACCACCGGGCTGGATCCGCGGGGACGGCTGGATACCTGGGCCGTCATCTCCTCACTCGTGGGCAACGGAACCACTGTGCTCTTGACAACCCAATATCTTGAAGAGGCGGATCAGCTGGCGGACAATATTGCTGTCATTGACGCCGGGCGTGTCATCGCCGAAGGCACCGCCGATGAGCTCAAGTCCCGCGTGGGCTCGGAACGGATCGACGTGGCCGTGGCACAACCGGAGCAGGTGGACGCTACTGCCGCCATCCTGGGCAGGATAGCCACGGCCACGCCCGGAATTGATAGGCAGGCACGCACCATCAGTGTTGCGGCCCCCGACGGGCATCACATGCTGGTCCGGGCACTGGCGGACCTTGAACGCGCGGGCGTCAGGGTTGTTGAGGCCGCCCTGCGCCGGCCTACCCTGGACGATGTCTTCTTGCAGTTGACGGGGCAGCGGGCAGAGACTCCCCCTCCCAGTGATGCACCAGGCAGTGATACACCAAGCACTGATGCACCAATAGCCGGAGCCAACAAGGATCAAGAGGTAGTTCAAGCATGAGCAGTCTCAACGCGGCCATCCGTGACAGTTCGGTGATTGCCGGGCGAAACCTGCGCAACGTGATCCGCACCCCCGGCGCCATGGTGACGAGCGTGGCTCAGCCGGTCATGTTCGTCCTGCTGCTCGCCTTCGTCTTTGGCGGGACGCTGGGTGGTGCCGACTACAGGACGTTTCTGATTGGCGGCATCCTGGCCCAAACATTGACCTTCAATGCCTCCTTCACGGCCGTCTACCTGGCCAAGGATTTGCAGCTTGGACTCATTGACAGGTTCCGTTCGCTGCCCATGTCACGCGCGGCGGTCATTCTGGGCCGCTCGTCGGCCGACCTCGTCACCAGCCTGCTGTCGATCGCCGTCACCTTGCTGTGTGGGGTGGCCATCGGCTGGCGGATCACCAACGGTCTGGGCCCGGCCCTGCTGGCCTTGGGGCTGTTGCTCCTGTTCACCTTTTCCGTGTCATGGATTGGTGCCGTCATTGCCTTGACGGCACGCAGCGTTGAAGTGGCCCAAAGCTTGGGACTGATCTGGCTGTTTCCTGTGACCTTCATTTCCGGTGCGTTTGTTTCCGTACAGTCCATGCCGGGACCACTGCGGGCCTTTGCCGAATGGAACCCCGTAACAGCCGTGGCCACGGCCACCAGAAATCTCTTCGGCAACCCTGCGCCACAAGGTTTTGCAACACCCAGCGGCTGGCCGGGCGAAAACGCACTACTGTACGCTTTCCTGTGCTGTGCGGCCATCATTGCTGTCTTTGCGCCGCTAGCCATCTCGCAATATGTGCGAATCAGCAAGAGGTGAGCGCCACCATGAATTCTGTTCCCGTTGACTATGTCCTCGCCAGCGCCGCGAAGGTCCTCGACGCGGCTGCTGCCTTTGGCGGTGCCCGCGTCTTGCTCAGTGATGCGGAACTGGCTGCCGCCGAACGGTTCAGAAACCCGGCCGACAGCAACGGGTATGCCGGCGCACACATCCTTTTTAGAGTCATGGCGGCCTGGGCGTTACACCTGGACTTAGGTGGTGCGCGGGACCTGCCGGTCAGCAGCGAGTGCCGCAGCTGCGGTGGCCCGCACGGGAAGCCTGTCATTTCCGGAGTCGCTTTGAGCCTCTCCAGGGTTCGGGACAACGTCATGGTTGCCTCGGCTGAGTCCGGCCAGCTGCTGGGGGCTGACCTTGAGGCCATGGTGCCGGAGCTGCACGCAGACTTCGACGATTTTGCCCTATCCCCCAAGGAACAGCTGCTGCTGGCGCCCGCCGACGTCGAATCCCGGCTTCGATTGTGGGTGGCGAAGGAGGCCGCTCTCAAGGCAAGCGGACATGGCCTGGCAGTAGCGCCGGGCACGCTGCACCTTGAACCGTGTGTACCCCGTCCGGCGGCGGCAGGCTGGGACGCCGTCGTGACGTCTCCTGAACTGAAGGAGACGCATGGGCTGCGGATCGCCTGGGTTCCGGCGATTTCACATCACCTCGCGGCTCTGGCCGTGGGTGGAGATCCTGTCATCACCAGGCGTGGCGTGCCGGAAATCTTTGCAGGCAGCTAAAAGCAGCCCAGAATTTCGCCACGGGGATGCCCACGAACGTCGTTAAGGCCGCGGTGGCTCCAGGTCACCGAAAGGACCCGTGCCGGCCAGCATTTCGGCCAGCGAGACATCGTAGCCGTAGGCCTCGCCGCGGGCCACGATGACCAGTCGGGAGGCATCGGTGGGAACGTCACCCGGAGGCACCAGCTTGCTGCGTTGCTCGGCGTCGCACATCACTATGCGGGCGCTGATGGCTGGCAGGCGGGCGTCGATGCCATGGTGGGTCAGGGAGGTGGACAAGGGAAGCTCCACAGCGCCCAGGCGCCAGATGCCCAGCAGGGCAATGAGCATTTCGAGAGAATGGGTCATGAGCGTGGCCACGTGATCGCCGCGGCGCACACCCAAGGAACTTAAAGCAGCGGCGAACTGCGTGGATTTCTCCCGCAGCTCGCCGTAACTAATATCAGCAAAACCTTGGTTGGCGGCGATGACTGTAAGCGCCGTGGCACCGGCGGGTTGCCGGTCGCTCAGCAGCTCGGCCGCATTTGCTCCGGGCACGGCGAAGGTGTCCAACAGTTCTTGCACACGTGCCTGCACGGTCCGTTTCCCATCTTGTTGCGCGCAACCCTTGTTGCGCGCAACCCTTGTTGCGCGCAACCCTTGTTGCCCACAGCGCGGGTGGGCACTGTGCTTCTGCGGGGCTGTTTAGCCTTCGCAGTCCTTGCAGAACAGCATGCCATTCTTTTCGCGCGCAACCTGGCTGCGATGGCGGACCAGGAAGCAGGAGGAACAAGTGAACTCGTCGTCCTGTGCGGGAATGACCTGAACTACCAATTCTTCATTGGAGAGGTCGGCTCCGGGCAGATCCATGCCCTCAGCAGTGTCTGAATCTTCGACGTCAATATGCGCCGTCTGGGCACCGCCACGCTGAACCTGGAGCGCCTGAAGCGACTCTGTCTCGTGGTCTTCGTCCTTGTTGCGGGGTGCGTCGTAATCCGTTGCCATGCGGTTTTCAAACTCCTGAGGTGTTCGTGGTTTCGGCGGGGTGTTTCAGCGCCCCATCATAGCCCCTGAAAGCTGGATTTGAGCCCTTAATTCCCCGCTGTTTTCCCACAGCATAGAGTATGGGTGGCAACTTTGCCCGCATACCGGCAAAACAAGACTCACTTTGACGCTCGACAGATGCCCGCCTGTGAGCATTCTCACCGCCCCTTCAGGGATTCAGGCGGTGTCCACCGGCTCCCGGCAAGGCCCCACAACCCGCAAGAATGCGGACGGGACCACGGGCCGGTTGCAGCCCCTGAATCGCCAGCAGCCCGGCTTCGCCTTATCATTAATGGAACATGGCAAACAACTATTCTTCACACTCCTCCCTGAATCGCCGCCAAGTGGCCCAGGCATTGAACATTCCCCCGGAAATGGCTGCACGCAACGGCATCCCTTCCCGAATGGGTGCGGCCGAAGTCGCCGCAATGGACACCAACCCTCCGGCATGGCTTGCCCAGTCCCGGGCAAACGCCACAGGCAAGCGCCCGGTTTGGGTTGACCTTCGGTGTTACCTCTGCGACTTCCTCGAGGTGGCGCGGCCAAAGAAGTGGTGGCCCGATTTCACCTACGTCATCTGCGATTTTCACAACAACTCCGAGCTCCCCGATCCGGGTGCTGGCATGCGACGCAGCGAGTATGACGGCGTGGGCAGCCGTTTCCGCGGCATAGTGGATACGCAAGACCCGCAATAACTTGGCGCTCATGTGAAACTGGCCATACATTGGGGCCAGGGGGAATGAGAAAATGACTGTTGCAGCAAAAAACTTCCAGTACTGGCTCAGCCACGTTGCCGGATCCACCAGTCAGGCGGCTGTTTGCCGCGCTGCAGGCATCAAACGTTCCACACTTGCGCAACAGCTGGTTCGGGGGCGGGTCACGCTGGCCACCATTGCAGCCGTCAGCCGCTCCCTGGATCTGCCCGTGGTGGCTTCCTTGTCCACCTTCCCAAAGTTCGAAGACCTGTCCTCCGGGATCAAGCCCCCCACCACAGCGGAACTGCTCAGCCAAATTTCCGACGCCGATCTGTTGCAGGAAATTCTCAACCGCAATGTCGCAGCTGAGACAGGGAAGGACCCAGTCCCGGTGGAACTCTCACCCATCCCCCACCGATCGTCGGTGCGGGCCTGGCTTGACGCCATCGACCCAACAGATTTGAGACAAAAAGTGGCCAGGAATGCAGCCATTGCACCACAAAATCTGTCAGCGCAGATCAGCGCCAACAGGCTGAGCGCCGAACTGGCGATCGACAGTGCCCGGATTGCCGGCGTCGGCTTGACCAACGGCCTGGTGGCCACCGGGTTCTTGTCGCCCGCGGAGGCTGGCTGGGTGTCAGGATCCTGCGCAGCGGCGCTAAGGGGCACAGCCAACAGTGTTCTGGTTTCCCTGGCGGCCGAGCGCCTGGAGGCGCTGAGCCGGGTATTGCGTCGTTCCGAAGATGACACGGCTGCTGCAAACAACGTTTGGGAGTACCTGGGATGACGGCTCTTTTGCAATGGACGGCCTTGGCTGTCTGCCTGGCCTGCACCATCTGGCGTTTCCCCTCCCTGTTAAGGGGGCGCAACCGCGGCCTCTCCTGGGCCTTCCTCTTGGCCACTGTAGCTGTGGCCCTGAGCCTGCCAGCAATCTATATGCCCGTCGATGCCCTGCTGGGCGGCATTAATTTGGCAAATGTGCTGCTGCGGATGAGTATTTTTGGTGTCTTCTTTCTACTCACTTCCAGGGTTGCCGCAGCCTACAACTCACCGTTGGCCAAGACCCTTGTCCGGGGGCCCGTGGGCGTGGCCATTTTGGTTGCATGTTCTCTAGGAACTTGGGTCACGTACTTCCTTGCCGATACGGACGGCTCCAGCACGGGTTTGGTGGCCCTGGGTGAGCAGCCAGCGTTGGCTGCGTACATGTGGTTTGGCGTTGCCTACACCACCTATGCCTCCGCCTGTGTGGTGGTGGCGACAGCCAAGGCAGCATTCTCCCGAAGGCCTGCCCTTGACCGGGCAGCGGCATTCTCGATGCTTGTCGGCTTCTCCCTTGTCTGTGCCACTGTGCCGTTGCGGATTCCGATGTGGGAGAACTGGCATGCCGTGGACATCATGACGTTCGGCGCAATCCTGTTCGTTGCCGTTGGCCTGGTGCTGGTGTGGGTCTCCTTCGGCCGGCGCCGGGTTCGTGGCTAAAAACAGGCCTAGCCTGTTCGGGTTTGCCCTTCGAAATGATAAATGTGCACTTTTCCATTAGTTTCT
Organism: Arthrobacter sp. HLT1-20; assembly: GCF_054510895.1. Lineage (NCBI taxonomy): Bacteria > Bacillati > Actinomycetota > Actinomycetes > Micrococcales > Micrococcaceae > Arthrobacter > Arthrobacter sp. HLT1-20. The sequence goes on from NZ_JBTNDR010000033.1 coordinate 34,517, forward strand.
GGCATACTAATGAATGTGTGAACGGGGTGCGCCAAGGCCTAACTCACCAAACCTTTGGGGGTAAGTGGTGGTCCGGTTGAAATACCGGGCCACCACTTAGTTATTTAACCAAGCATCCTGTGAGAGGAACGTCCAAAAATTGCCCTCTTGCGTGGAACAGCAACAACTTCCTGCTAGCTTTACTGGTGAGTAGCCCACCGTTGGCTCAGTCAAACCCATGACCACTTGTTGCTGGAAGGAATAGACATCGGCCATGAGCGTCGCCGAGTTTGACCGCAGCAGCGCAGTTGCCAGCCGTCCCGCCCGGCTGCCCAACATCAACGGCCTGCTGCTGCGCCCCCGCGTGGTGGCGTTGCTGGAGGCTGCCGCAGCCGCGCCGGTGTGCATCGTGAGCGGCCCACGGGGATGCGGCAAGACGGTGGTCCTGCAGCAATGGAGTTCGGAAACGTCCAGGAACATCGCCTGGCTCACGTTGGAGGACCGGGCCACCACGGCTGACCAGTTGTTCCAGCTGCTGCACCTCGCCCTCGGCACCCCTTCGCATGCCGGGTTGTCCCGGCGAACCGTCGTGGACGTGGCCGAGGATCCGATCCGCCAGCTCGCTGACTGTCTGCGTGGCTCCGAACCCACCACGTTGATAGTGGACAACTACCAGCCGGAGCGACACCCCGGCGGTTGGCGGGAGCTGGCCCGGCTGCTTGCGCTGGCCCCCGAACTAAGCTTGATAGTTGCCACCCGCTCGGCGGTGGACTCTGCGCAACGGCAGGCCTGGTGCAGCCTTGACGTTGAAGCCATTGATGCCGGCTGCTTGGCATTTAGCGACGCCGAGGCAGCACAATTCCATGCGGGCACGGCAGTGGAGAGTATTGGCGCCGAACTCAATCAAGAATTTCAAGGTTTGCCCGCACTCCACAAAACAGCCCAGCGCTGTGCCCGGCGGCCCGTTCCGCCCAACGCAGCACTCACAAAACACATTCTTGGGCAGGTGGCGCAGATCCTCACAAGGGAAGGCAGCACCGCCGCAAAACTCTGGCTGGGTGCGGGCACAGTAAGGCTCCTCGCCGCCACCTTGTTGCTGGAGGGTTTTGACGAGGAATTGGCCCGGGCGGTTGTTCCCGGTGTGGATGTTCGGGCCGCCTTGCTGGCTCTTGAAGAGATTGGCGTCCTCAGTTCCGCCATCGCAGCATCGGGCATCCGCTACAGCTACCTGCCCTTGCTCCGAGAGGTGTACACGGATGTGTTGTCCAGTGACATAGCAGCGTGCCGGCGGCAGGTTCTGGCGGCTGCGACTGCCCTCGAGTTTTCCCGCAAGGAGTATCTGTTGGCGTTCAACTACGCCATAGCCAACCAGGACTATGAAACAGGGACAACGATCTTGCTCAAGTCGGGCATGCGCCAATTATTTGTCAGCAGCCCGTTCCTGCTCAGAACACTGCAGCAGGTGCCGTCTGCCCAGATGGTGAAGCACCCCTTGTTGGCAGTGACTCTTGGCATTATCCACAGCCGCGACACGCGCACACGGCTCAGAGGCTTGGAATACTTTGGACTGGCCCTGACTGATGCGCCAACTTATGGCAAAACAGGGCCGGTGGAACTCAGGCTTGCCTCCGTCCTGGCCCAGTCAGTTGCCCTGCGCCTGAGCGGATCGTTCACACTTGCCGCAGCGGTCTCCCGCAGGGGCCTGCGCGACCTCTCTGAGCTCCCTTTGCCGGACCGTGACCAGTTGCAAGTCTTTGAATCCGTAGCATTGGGACAATGGGGGCTGGCTTTGTTGCACATTGGAGATTTCGCTCCTGCAACCAAGGCCCTGTACAACGCATTTGCCGTGAGCGCTGCGGTTGGATCGTTGGAATCCATGTACTACGCCAATTCGCTCTTGGCCTACCGGTACGCCATTGACGGTGATTTGCGCACCGCAGCCGGCTACGCCGAATCGGCAGTGCGGCTGGTCCCGGATTTGCCAGCCATCTTGGGCCATCACCAGGCGCCCCTCAATCTGGCTCTGGCCCTGATTGCCCTTGGCCAGCTGCACCCCGACGCTGCGGAAACACATTTGGCCAAGGTCATCAGAGAGGCCCCAACCAGCGAGTTTTGGGGCCAAATGTGCATTATCCAGGCGCACATCGACCTACTCAAGGGCCGTGCGGGTGCAGCATCGGGCCAGCTGGAACTTGCCCTCCAGCTCAAGTTGGAGCACCCGGCGCTGAACCCTGGCGACGCTATCGGCTTGAAAGTGCTCCAGGCTCACCTGCTCATGGCCACTGGCAAGGCCTCAGGCGCGTCCGCAGCGCTTGAGCGCGCATCCTTGCGGGGGTCTGCTGCAGCAGAAATTTCGCGGGCTCGATTGAGTCTTGCGCTGGGCCGGCCGCAGGATGTGGTGGAATCCCTCGGCTCGGGATTGAAGTTCACCACAACCCTGCAACGAGTGGAGTCGCAGGCCATCCTCACAGTCGCCAGGCTGCACTTGTTGCCCCCGGATGTGGTCCGTGCGGACGTAGAGAAGCTCGCCGGGAGCCTGGAGACGCTGAACAATCTGTGGCCCCTGTCCCTGCTGCCGGCATCCAGCCTGCGTCTGCTGCGCGAGACAGTGGAGGCGCAGCACATCCCTTTCCCGGATCTGGCGGGCCTGCCGACAGGATCCCTGCCCTCGGCATTGTCCATGATCGCACTGACTCCCCGCGAGCGGTCCATTCTGGACACCTTGGCCCGGACGGCGGACAGGGCCGAGATCGCACGCTTGCACTTTGTCAGCCTCAACACCGTAAAGTCCCAGCTCCGCAGTCTCTACAAAAAGCTTGGTGTCAGCTCGCGCGAGGAGGCGCTGCTGGTGGCCAACCAAGAGAAGCTGCTGGGCCACTAGAGGCCTCCGTGTCGCCGAATTCGCTGGCGGGCACACCCCATGCGGCCCTGCTCCCTTGAGGGTGCAGGGCCGCAGCCGTTCTGGCCTTCCTCCTAGTGCCGCGCTGTGGAGGTGCGACGGCGTCGGGCAGACAGTGCCAAGGCCCCGCCTCCCAGCGCTGTCAGCACCAGGCCCATGGCCATCAGCAATGCACCGTCGAAGCCTGTGTTAGACAGACCCGATCCGGTCGGCGGCATTGTGGTGACGGAAGCGGGCGGAACCACCACAAACCCGAAGTCGAGGGTGGGGTCCCGCTCGCCGTCGTGCAACAGGCCTTCACTGCTGGCAGTCCAGGTGGCTGAGTCGCCCAGTCTGTCACCCTGGCCTGCCTTGGTGGGCAGGTAGGGGGCCAGAGCCTTCGCGGATGCCTCCTTGTCGATGGCGACGGTGTAGGACTGCCCGGCCGTAAGGACAGGCAAGTTCTCAAAGTTGTACTTGCCCTCCTTGTCGGTGGCAACCTGAGCAACAGTCTTGCCGAACACATCCGTCACAGCCTTGCCATCGGGGCCGGTGATCGTCAGGACAACATCCTTGATGCCGGGTTCGCCTGCATCTTGGCGGCCGTTGCCGTTGCGATCAACCCACACGTAGTCACCCACGGAGACCTTCGGCAGGACAAAGCCGAAGTCAAGGCTCGGATCCCTGTCGCCGTCGTTCAGCAATCCCTCGGTGGTGGCGGTCCAGGTCGAGGAGTCGGTGCCACGATCGCCCGCACCGGTGATGGTCGGGACGTAGGGTGCCAGGGCGTCCTTTGACCCGTCCCTGTCGATGGTGACGGTGTAGGACTTGCCGGCCGGCAGGACAGGCAGGTTCACGAACGTGTACTTGCCGTCCTTGTCGGTGGCAACATGAGCAACAGTCTTGCCGAACACATCCGTCACCGCCAAGCCGTCGGGGCCGGTGATGGTCAGGATGACATCCTTGATGCCCTTCTCACCGTCGGAGGCGATGCCGTCCCGGTTGCTGTCAACCCACACATAGTCACCCACGGAGACCTTCGGCAGCACGAAGCCGAAGTCAAGGCTCGGATCCCTGTCGCCGTCGTTCAGCAAACCCTCGGTGGTGGCGGTCCAGGTCGAGGAGTCGGTGCCACGCTCGCCCGCCCCGGTGATGGTCGGGACGTAGGGTGCCAGAGCTTCCTTTGACCCGTCCCTGTCGATGGTGACGGTGTAGGACTTGCCGGCCGGCAGGACAGGCAGGTTCACGAACGTGTACTTGCCGTCTTCATCCGTTGTGGAGGTCCCCACGGGGTTGCCGAACACATCGTTGGCAGGCTTGCCGTCGGGGCCGGTGATCGTCAGGATGACATCCTTGATGCCCTTCTCGCCGTCGGACGCGATGCCGTCGCGGTTGCTGTCCACCCACACATAGTCACCCACGGAGACCTTGGGCAGCACGAAGCCGAAGTCAAGGCTCGGATCCCTGTCGCCGTCGTTCAGCAAACCCTCGGTGGTGGTAGTCCAGGTCGAGGAATCGGTGCCACGAACCCCTGCACCCAGTTGGGTGGGGATGTACGGGGCCAGGGGCTTGGCCGAAGCAGTCTGATCGATCGTGACCGTGTAGAACTCGCCGGCCGCCAGGACGGGCAGGTTCACGAAGCTGTACTTGCCCTTCTCATCCGTGGTTAGGGGGCCAACAGGGTTGCCGAACACATCTGTGACCGCCAAGCCGTCCGGCCCAAGAAGGGCCAGCACAACATCCGCAAGGCCCTTCTCGCCGTCGGACTGGATACCGTCACGGTCTGTATCAACCCACACATAATCGCCCACGGATACCCTAGGCAGCACGAAGCCGAAGTCAAGGCTGGGATCCCTGTCACCGTCCCGGGTCAAGCCTTCACTGCTGGCGGTCCAGGTCGAGGAATCGGTGCCTCGATCACCGGCACCGGTGATGGTGGGGATATAGGCAGCCAAGGCTTCCTGCGAACCGGCCTTGTCGATGGCCACCGTGTAGGACTCGTCATCCTTTAGAACGGGCAGGTTCACAAACGTGTACCCGCCGTTTTCGTCCGTGGTGGCGGAGCCAACAGGGTTGCCGAAGACATCCGTGACAGGCAAGCCGTCCGGACCGGTGAGAGTCAGCACAACACCCTCGATGCCCTTCTCACCCGCAGTCTGGATACCGTCCCGGCTGGTGTCTGCCCACACATAGTCACCCACGGAGACCTTGGGCAGCACGAAGCCGAAGTCAAGGCTCGGATCCCTGTCACCGTCCTGGGTCAAGCCTTCGGAGGTGGCGGTCCAGCTTGAGGAATCAGTGCCTCGATCACCGGCACCGGTGATGGTGGGGATGTACGCAGCCAAGGCTTCCTGCGAACCGTCCTTGTCAATGGCGACATTGTAGTTCTCGCCATCCTTCAGGACGGGCAGGTTCACAAAGGTGTACCCGCCATTTTCGTCCGTGGTGGCAGGGCCAACAGGCCTGCCAAACACATCCGTGACAGCCTTGCCATCGGGGCCGGTGAGGGTCAGCACAACATCCTCGATGCCCTTCTCACCCGCAGTCTGGATACCATCACGGTTGCTGTCCACCCACACGTAGTCGCCCACAGAGACCTTGGGCAGCACGAAGCCAAAGTCCAGGCTCGGATCCCTGTCACCATCCTGGGTCAAGCCCTGGGAGGTGGCGGTCCAGGTGGCGGAATCAGTGCCTCGATCACCGGCACCGGTGATGGTGGGGATGTAGGGAGCCAGGGGCGTGGCCGAGGCTGCCTTGTCAATGGCGACGGTGTAGGACTCGCCAGCCGTCAAGGCAGGCAGGTTTTCAAAGGTGTACCCGCCATTTTCGTCCGTGGTGGCAGGGCCAACAGGCCTGCCAAACACATCCGTGACAGCCTTGCCATCGGGGCCGGTGAGGGTCAGCACAACATCCTCGATGCCCTTCTCACCCGCTGTCTGGATACCATCACGGTTGCTGTCCACCCACACAAAGTCGCCCACGGAAACCTTGGGCGGGATGACAACGAAGCCAAAGTCCAGGCTCGGATCCCTGTCACCATCCTGGGTCAAGCCCTCACTCGTGGCTGTCCAAGTGGCGGAATCGGTGCCGCGGTCGCCCGCACCAGTCTTGGTCGGCATGTAGAGTTCCAGCGGTTTGGCTGACGCTTGCTGGTCGATGGTGACAGTGTAGGACTGCCCAGCCTTGAGGGGCGGCAGGTTCTCGAACGTGTATTTGCCGTTGGAGTCCGTCATGGTCGGCAGCACGGGATTGCCGTACACATCCGTGACAGCCAGGCCGTCCGGGCCAACAACACCCAGGACAACATCCTTGATGCCCTTCTCGCCGGCGTCCTGAACGCCGTTGGCATTGCCGTCCACCCAGACAAAGTCTCCCAGTGAAACTTTTTCCTTCTCCAGGGGGCGGAAGGTGATGCCCGTCTTGATGGGCTCCTGGCTGCGGTGGTCAGGCACATTGTTGACCTGCGCACGCGCATAGTAGCCAAATGAGTTCCAGGCAGGTGCCAACGCTTCGGCACCGGCGGGCATTTCAGTTGCCGATGCGGTGGTGAATGTCAGCGACACGGATTCGTTCGGGGCCAGCCCGGGGGCGAAGTCGTAGACGGCCTTCAGGCCTTTGATGTCCTTCGGGTTTGCCGGACGAGCCGATACCCAGTTGTTGGTGCAGCCCGTCCACGGGGTGCCTGCAGCTAGGTTGCCGTTGGGCTTGCAGCTGGCTGGGTCACCAATCAAGTAGAAAAGTGCCCGGGTTGTTCCTGGCGCCAAGGCAGGAGCCTCAATGTCCAGCAGGGTGGGTGTCCACTGGGAGCCGCGTGCGGTGCCAGCCTGTGTGGGTGTCACGCCATGATCGCCCACCCAGGGGAAGATGTCCAAGACCTCAAGGTGGTTGGTGGGCACGTTGCCTGTGTTGGTCACCTGGAGCTTCCACTGTGCCGTTCCACCGGGCTTGGTTTCCACAACACAGGGGTAGCGGTAGAAACCGCCACCAAAATCGTGGCAGCTGCTGCCATTGATGTTGTTGTGGACGCCAGTGGGAGCGCTCTGGCCAGTTGTGGGGACTTCACGCACCAACTTCATGGACGAGTAGCCCTGGCCTTCGATGACACCCACCACGCTGGTGCCAACAAAGGGTGCAGTAAGATTCTCCCCCGTGAACGTCAGGGTGTTCGTCAGGTCAGTTCCGGCTGGAACACCCGCACGGACCTGGACGGGCAACACAATGGTGTAGCTTTCACCGGGGTACAGGATGGCACCTTCGGGGAAGGTGAAGGAGACCTCATTGCCATTGGCAACCGTTGCGCTGACGTCTTTGGCGCTTTCCGGCATGGTGCTGCCCGGTTTGGCACCGGCGTACTTGCCGGCGAGCGTGTAGACAACCGTGGCGGCAAAGTCCGGTTCAACTCCCAACAATGGACCCTTGGCGTCCTTGGGCAGGGCGTCAACAATGCTCGGTGTGGTGATGGGCTCCGAGCCGGAGTTGGTGACCTTCATGGTGTAGTTGATGCTTTGGCCTGCGGAAACCCTGCCGTTGAGGGCGTCGTTGGTTTTGGCCACAGCTGCACCGGGAACTCCCGGCAGGTATTTGTACTCTGCCGTGGAGTCTAGTTTCGGGTATTCCCTGCCCAAACGGGAAACCGTCCCGCTTGCCGTGTTGGCAACGGTGGAGTTCTTTGCTTCACCGGCGTTGGCAGCGTCCCCCTTGGTGCTGTTCAACTCCCCCGACCGCAGTTCGTAGCGTGGCAGCACTTGGAACTTGAAAGTGTTGTCCGTGCGCGCCAATTCAGCAAAGTCGGCAGCCGTGATGGTGATGCGGAAACCCTCGATCGACGTCATGGGTGCCTTGCCGTTGTGGGCACCCACCAGCGCCGCCATGGTGGAGGCCAGGTTGTCCGCCCTGACCCATTCACCACCTGTGACAACAAGCTGACCGTCAACATTCTTGTAGCTGGCGCCCGTGAAGAACTCGTAGCTCATCTTGGCGCTCTGCGGACCGCTTTGGAAATCCCGCCACGAAACAAAGTTAAACGCGTTCCAGAAGGTGGGGTCAATGTCCTCCACAACAATCTTGTCGGCCTTGTCCGCACCGGAGCTCAGAACTAGCGTCACATCAACCGGAGCAGGTTTCCCATTCGCGGGGAAGAGTGTTGCAGGGCCAGCGGAGCTAAACGACTTGCTCAGCGTGGGCGCGATGGCTACTGAATTCCTGGTCACCACACTCAGGTTTGCTGACGCCTCACCCGATTGGGTGTCCGGGCCACGGCCGATTTCCGAGCCCACGGAGTTCTTGATGGTGTATTTCGGGGTCACCACATTGGGCACCACCGCGGCCAAGGCCGTGTCAATGGGTGTCTGAGTGCCCAGCAGCGTGGTGCGCAACTTCGTGGCGACCGTGAGGTCGAAGCGGGCGTCACGGGGGACGCTGGCGCTGCCGGTCTTGACCAGGGAGAAGTCAAAGCCAACAACGTTGGCCCAGTCAATATCCGCAACGGTTGCCGGGCTGGTGGCCTGGACGCCTGACAACTCACGCGTGGCGCCGTCGGCCATTGTCAACGTCAGCCGCGCCATCTCGACAACTGCTCCCCCGCCCAGTGCCGCACTGAAATTGGTGATTTCCATGTAGTCAAACGGTTTGCTGCCCGCGGTGGGCTCTGAAATTTTCAGTGCATCCACGGCATACGTTGAGGTGTTTTGGGTCGCAAGCTTGAGCACCGAGGCCGGGGTCATGTTTGAGGGCTTCTGTACAATGCTGGCCGTCGCCCACGTCTTGGACGTGGACAGGTGCAGCGGCTTGTCAACAACCACAGTGCCTGAGGCATCCGGGCCGTTGTTGCTGCCCAACACATTGGTGAACTGTACTTTGTCAGCAACCAGCTGGGTCAGTTCAAACTCTACGTTTGCTGTGACGGACTGGTTCCTGGGGAAGGTGCCGTCGGTGCGCAGGTAGCTGATGCGCACCCCCTTCGCATCGGCCGGCAATGCGATCGCCGTGGCTCCGGCGTTGGCGGCAGCCACAACCCAGGCGCCTGCGCCGTTTTGGTATTCAACCCGGACGGTTGTGGCGTTTTGGCGGTTGGCGATGGTCAGTGACACTGGCTTCCAGGCAGGTGCCATGGGGGCGAACATGTCTGTTTGCACAATCTGGCGCACGTCAGCGTTGGTGGCTGCGTCCAGTCCCGTGGTCAGCGAGGCGGTGGTGGTGTCTCCCACGATTCCCTCGACACGATCCGGGGAGAAACTTTTGCTGCTGGAAAGCCTTTCGACGGGCGCAACCACCTGAAGGGTTGCCGTCTCATCGTCGGTTGTGGCTGCTGTGCCGCCGGGCGAGGTGCCACTGGCACGAACAGTGTTGGCGTGGGCTCCCACAGTGGTGCCCACCACACCAAACTCGAGAGCAACAGCTGCCGCAGGTGCGTAGCTGCCGGTGAACGTTGCGGAGAAGTTCGTCACGGCCGGGCCTGCGGGCACGTCTGCCGGGTAGCTGATCTTTCCATTGGTGTTCAGGAGCGTGTATGTCTCCCCGGCAATGGTCACCTCAATGGAATCGGTGTTGGCGGGCCACGGGCTTTGCACAAATGCTGCAAAGTCAATGCCGCTGCCGAAAGGGGCCACCCCTGTTGCCGGTTCGGTGAGTGTCATGGTCTTCAGCGGCTGGTTCGAGGCGTTGCTGGCCCCCAGCTTGACAACGGATTTCTCCGCGGTGCGCCCTTCGAAGGGGGCCACACCCGCCACAACCTGGCCGGGCGTGAAGGACTTGGACGCCTGAACTCTGTAGTCCACTGCCTCAACAACAAAGGAGTCGGTTGCGGCGGTTGGCTTGGTGGAATCACCCTTGGGCGTCTGGGCTGTGATTGACACGTCGTTGCGCACAGTTCCCGGGGCAGCATTGGCCCGCAGCACTGTGTTCAGTTTGATGGACCCCGCAGCGCCGTTGGCGGCAATGCCACCCTTGACAGTGGTGGATTCGGAGGAGGTAAAGACGAACTCAAAACCTGTGACGGTGGAAGGGTCCACGCCAGCCGGCAGGCTAGGCACTGCTGCGGGGGCGCCGTCGTGCTTGGTGTTTCCCACAAAGTAATTGACCTGGATCCGGTCGGCTTTGCCAGGAAAGCTCACCGCGCCGAAACCGGTAAACGCCACCGAGGCAAACGGCGTGGAACCGCCCGACGGCTCAAGGATGGTCAACGATGTTGCCCCCACCTTGGAGGTGTTCCTGATGCCACCGAGAGTCACTGTGTTGCCCGAACCGGACCCGGCAAGCACTGTGTCACGTTCCCACGACTTGGTGATAGCGGCGTTGGGCGCGGGGTCAATGACCAGCGGAACTTCCGGTGCAGTGGCCTTGAGCTCGCCAAGATTTGAGGTCAAGGTCGCCTCGTTGACAAGCTTGGTGCCGCCCAGTTCGGCCGAGGTGTCAGTGGGCAGCTTTGCCACAATGGTGATTTCGTAGTCTGATCCCGCAATCAAGCCTTTGTCGTTGGGCCTGTCCGCGGAGAATTCGTTAAAGGTCAGTTGGAGCTGGCTCTTGTCCAAGGCATCGCCCCTGCCCACGGGCTGCGCAAATCCCTGAAGGTCAAACGATTCCAGAACCAGTGGCGGCGGAAGCAGGTCCACGAGCTTTGCACCAACGCAAGGGTCGGTGATGGATGAACAGCCCACCGTCAGTTTGTAGGTGACGAATTCCCCTGGGTGCAGCGGCTTGGCGTCCACCACAGTCTTGGTCAGCACCATGCCGTTGCCCTGACTCGAGGGCACAGCTGGTGACGCCACGGCAAGGGGGCCCCCGACGCCCACTGCCAGGATGAGCGTCAGCACTATGGCCAAGCCTCTACGAAGTCTTAACATTCAATTCCTTAACTCATCGGTGATTGGCACATGCTTTCCCATGGCCGCTCATCATTTCCCTGTGCAGGCGCCCCAGATGCGCCCGAAAATGTGTCACAGATTTCCATAGAACATACTTCCACTGTCCAAATGGACAGGGGCTGTACTTGCGGATAAATCACCCCCGCATTTCACCCTCTCAAGACGCATCCAGGGCGCCCGGCCAGCAATATGGCCGCCGAATGGGACCTGGGTCACATTCGCGGGGTGGGGCGGTACCATGGAAGGACGTGTTGGCAGCACCCACCGTGCGGCTACGTTCTCAAGAAAGCCCCTGCCATGTCCGTTGGTGTTTTTGATTTGTTTTCTGTGGGCATTGGGCCTTCGAGTTCGCATACTGTGGGGCCCATGCGTGCGGCTGCGGCGTTTGTTCAGGAACTGATCCAGGG
>NZ_JBTNDR010000034.1:0-43447 GCF_054510895.1 Arthrobacter sp. HLT1-20
CCACCTGTCCGGAAAAACATGCCGAAAATCCATGGTTTTATCGTGGTTTTCGGTTTTTTCTGCGGGCCAGTTGGTGGGTGGCGTTGCCGCGCCGGTGGTGGTCGTCACTGTTGCTTGCGAGGCAAGAATCCTGCGGTTGCCGACTATGCTGCGACACCAGGAACCGGCGCTGCCCAGCATTATGCGCAGCGGTGAGAACGAGGGTGGCGCAGACACCAAGGGGCCCAGAGCATGCGCCACGCCAACTCCCCGACTGGCGCACAACCAACCAAGGAACACCCAGCAGACGCCAGGCATTCCACAGCACGCCCTCATCAAGCTACGGCAGCAAGGATACGAGGTCACCCACCCAAGCTGCCCAACTCACCCTATCTATGTACTCGTTGCCTGAGCGGCTAGGAGACCTTGAGCGCCTTGCTGCCAATCTTGTCCAGCAGTCCGCTGAAGAGGGCAATTGCCAAGCCAAGGACCGCCAGGGCTGCCCCCACCATGGCTGGGGCGGTGAAGCCCCATCCCCAGGTGATTACCAGGCCGCCCACAAACGCGCCAAGGGCATTGGCCATGTTCAAGGCCGAATGGTTCAACGACGACGCCAGGGTGGGTGCGCCCGGTGAAACGTCCAGCAACCGAGTTTGCAGGGACGGTACGAGCATGGCGCCGGAGGCACCGATCACGAAGATCATGACCAGGGCCAGCCACTGAATGTGCACGGTCAAGGAGTAAATAACCAGCACGGCGGCAATGAACGCCATCATGGTGTAGATGCTGCCCATGACCGACCAGTCGGCCAGCCGGCCGCCAAGGTAGCTGCCGGCGACCATGCCCAGGCCATACAGCCCAACAATGACGGGCAAGAAGTCGGAGGCGAAGCCTGCAACGTCCGTCATGGTGTTTGCAACGTAGGTGTAGACGGCGAAGAAGCCGCCGAACCCAACAACACCCACCAGGAGCGTCAACCACACCTGACCGCGGCGCAGGGCGCTGAGTTCGCGGCGCAGACTGGCGTCGGGATGGGCCTTCTGGTGTGGCACAAAAATGGCCATGCAAATCATGGTGATAACACCAATGGCACCCACCATGACAAAGAGCCAGCGCCAGCCAAATTGCTGACCCACAAAAGTGGCCAGGGGGACGCCCAGAACGTTTGCCACGGACAAGCCCATCATGACCATGGAAATGGCCCGACCGCGCTTGGTGGGTGCCACCAGGGATGCGGCAAGCACGGCTGCAACGCCAAAGAATGCGCCGTGCGGCAACCCGGCAATAAAGCGAGTGATCAGCAGCGTTGTGTAGTCCTGGGCAAAAACCGAGAGCAAATTGCCTACCGTGAACAGGGCCATCAACCCCAAGGCCAAGGCCTTGCGCGGCATTTTTGCGCCAATGGCCACCAGCAACGGTGCACCAACCACCACCCCTAGGGCGTAGGCGGAGATGACGTGACCGGCTTCCGGGACGCTGACGCCCACCCCTTCGGCCACATTGGGCAGCAGTCCCATCATGGCAAATTCGGTGGTGCCAATGCCGAAACCGCCAATGGCAAGGGACAGGATGGCCCAGGCCACGACGTTGGGCGTGATGACCTTGGGAGGCCGGGCGTTTCTAAGCAGTGTCATCTAAGAACTTTCGCAAAGTGGTTTTCCGAGGGTGCCGCACTATGCTGGGCGGTCTGGCCGGCGCCTGGCAACATTGACCGCGCGGTGAGGGCACGCAAATGCCTTCACCAGTCTAGTTCGCCTTACACTGGGGCGGTGACGATCAAAAAACAAATAGTAGGTGCGGCAGTGGTGGATTCCCTGCAGGCACCCGAACGCGTGCTGGCTGCCCGGCGCACGGCCCCACCGGAATTTGCTGGCATGTGGGAGTTCCCCGGCGGCAAGATCGAGCCAGGTGAAAGCCCCCAGGAGGCGCTGCACCGCGAACTGGTTGAGGAGCTGGGCGTGACGGTGACACTCGGCGCTGAACTTGAAAGCCCGGTGGACGGCGGGTGGCCCCTGAACGCCAGCGCTGCCATGAGGGTGTGGCTAGCTGAGGTGGACGAAGGCGCCGCCGAACCGTTGGAGGACCATGACCAGCTGTTGTGGGTGAACCTGGCTGATCCGCAACTCCTTGAGTTGGCATGGATTCCGGCGGACCTGCCCATTGTTCACGCGCTCATAGCTTTCACGGCAGCACAGTAGAAAAATCGCTGCGGGTGTTGAAATCCGCGGCTGCTGTGCCAGACTAAGGTCTACCGAAGATCTCAAGGAGGTTGTGCCATGACGAGTGAAAACCACCACGAACCATCGCCCGCCGGTGCCAGCGACGAAACAAAAGAAAAGTTTCGCCAGGCACTGGAAAACAAGAAGAACAAGCAGCATGGCACTGTAGAAGCTGCCAATGGCGCCAAGATCAGTGCATCCCACGGATCGGCGTCGCACAAGCGTGAGTTCCGCCGTAAGAGCGGATAAGCCACGAGTTTGCACCCCATCACTAGGATCCTTGAGGTTTCCTAGAACAAGGTAGGTGCCAGTTCGGCAGAGGCGGGAATTCCTACGGGGATTCCCGCCTCTTTGCTGGGCACAACGCCCCTGAATCCGGTTGCCGGCATGCTGCCCGCAGGGTACTGGGCTTCCTCGTGCCGTGGATCATGGATGAAACCTTGTGCGGCAAAACCGTGGCGGGCCTTGGCCTCATTGACGCGTGCGGCCAACCATTGGCGGTACTCCTTTGATGCGTAGGCGCCTGAGCCATACAGGCGCTGGTAGCGGCCCACCAAGGCGGGATGTTCACGGGCCAGCCACTGCATGAACCATTCCCTGGTGCCGGGGCGTAAGTACAGCGCGCCGGCGCTCAATCCGGTGGCCCCGGCCTGGGCCAGGGCTGCAAAGAGCGCATCCAGGGCCTCGTCGGAGTCGGTGAGCCACGGCAGGATGGGCATGGCCATGACCCCGCAGGGCAGTCCGGCGTCGCGCAGCTTGCTGATCAGCGCCAGCCGCGCCTTGGGGGAGGGGGTGCCCGGCTCGAGTGTGTGGGCCAGGTCCTCATCCAGCAGGGCCAGGGAAATGCCCATGCCCACACTGACCTGCCGGCCGGCCTGGCGCAGCACGTCCAAGTCCCTGGCCAGCAGCGTTCCCTTGGTCAAGATGGAGAAGGGTGTGCCGGAATCGGCCAGCGCCTTGATGACCCCGGGCATGAGTTGATAGCGGCCCTCAGCCCGTTGGTAGGGATCGGTGTTGGTGCCAAGGGCCACGTGATGCCGCTGCCAGCTGGCCTTAGCCAATTCCTTGGTCAGCACTTGGGCCACATTGACCTTGACCACCACTTGCGAATCAAAATCCACTCCGGAATCGAAATCAAGGTAGGTGTGGCTCTTGCGGGCAAAGCAGTACACGCAGGCGTGCGAACAGCCCCGATAAGGGTTCACCGTCCATTCAAAGGGCATGGTGGAGCTGGGTGGGACCTTGTTGAGTGCAGACTTTGAAAGCACCTCGTGAAAAGTAATGCCGGCAAACTCGGGTGTCTGAACGCTTTTGACCAGACCCGCCAAGGGCAGCAGCGGCTGCGTGGTTGGCGCTTCGCCGAGGGGAAGTGGCTGGTTGAGTTGCTGAGTTGTCCACCGCATAAATAGATTAGAACATATACTCTATTCCAGGGCAATGATGGCAGCACTAAACCCTTTTCTACCCGTCAGTAGGTATGTGCTGTGCCTCACAATTGAATGCGGCTAGGCTGTGTTCATGGGGCAACGAGGCCCCCGCTGGGTAGGTTCGCCAAGAACCCTGCGCAGCGTCAGTGAGAAGGAGCCGGAATGACCAACCTCGCCACCATCGTGGGTGCCTCAGCGCAGCGCAATCCAGCAGCTGTCGCCATAAAATTGGACGACATTGAGATCTCCTTTGGTGCGCTGGAGGTGCTCAGCGCCAAAGTGGCCGGGCTACTTGCAGCGAGGGGCGTCAAGCCGGGGGACAGGGTGGCACTCATCTCCCCGAACCTGCCACAAATGCCGCCGCTGTACTACGGAATCTTGCGCTACGGTGCCGTGGTGGTGCCCTTGAATCCGCTGTTGAAATCCCGTGAGGTTGAATACCACCTGACCGATTCCGGCGCCACCCTTGCCTTTGCCTGGGAAGGTGTCATGGGTGAGGTCCAGCTTGCCGCTGACAACACCGGCACCCGGGTTGTTCCCATCAACGCCGAGCTCATGGGGCTGCTGGCCCAAACGGAGGCGATCTCCGCGGTGGCGCCAGCGGAGAAAGACGACACCGCCGTCATCCTGTACACCTCCGGCACCACTGGCAAGCCCAAGGGTGCGGAACTAACACACGAGAACCTGCGCAGCAACGCAGAACTTTCGACAAAACTGTTCAGCATGAGTGCCGACGACGTGATCTTTGGCGGCTTGCCGTTCTTCCACGTCTTCGGCCAGACCTGCGCCTTGAATGCAGCCGTCATGGCGGGGGCCTCCGTGACCATCCTGCCCAAATTTGATCCGGTCAAGGCCTTGGAAATCATCCAGCGCGACAAGGTGACCATCTTTGAGGGGGTGCCCACCATGTACATCGCCCTATTGCGGGCGCCGGGACGTGAAAACTACGACGTCTCCAGCCTGCGGGTGGCCGCGTCAGGCGGCTCTGCCCTGCCGGTGGAAATCCTGCACGAGTTTGAGAACACCTTCAGCGCAACACTGCTGGAGGGCTATGGCCTCTCGGAAACCTCACCGGTGATCTGCTTCAACCAGGTGGATGGGATTCGCAAGCCTGGCTCCATCGGAACTGTGGTGGACGGTGCGCAGCTTAAGGTGGTGGATGACGCCGGCACCGAAGTTGAAACCGGTGCTGTGGGCGAGATTGTGGTCTCCGGTGGCTTCGTCATGAAGGGGTACTGGCGCAACCCCGAGGCCACGGCCGCCGCCATCAGGGACGGCTGGTTCTTCACGGGGGATCTGGGCCGCAAGGACGAGGACAGCGTGTTCTATATTGTTGACAGGAAGAAGGACATGATCCTGCGCGGCGGCTACAACGTGTACCCCAGGGAAGTGGAAGAAGTCCTGTACGAGCATCCTGCCGTCGCGGAGGCCGCTGTTGTGGGCAAGCCCGACGACGTCCACGGCGAGGAGATCTGCGCTGCGGTTTCGCTCAAGGATGGTGCCGCCGGTGCCGACGATCCGGACGCGCTCGCCGCTGACATCCAGGAATTCGTCAAGGCCCGCGTGGCCGCCTACAAGTACCCGCGCAAGGTGGTCATCATGGCATCCCTGCCCAAGGGGCCGACAGGAAAAATCCTCAAACGCGAGATTGTCATCACCTAGACCCGGCCGCCACAAGGCGCCTGCGTCAGCCCCCGCGGGTCCGCGCAGGCGCCTGTACGGGCAGGGCGGCTAGGCCAGCTGCCAAGTTACCTGCACCGCGGCGGAGACGGTGCTTTGCCCCGGTTCAATCGCCATGGCCCGCTCAGTGCTCATGGCCTGAAAAGCCAGCATGGGTCTGGGGGCGCCGTCGTTAACGACTCCTTCCAGGACTGAGCTGACAGCGCCCAGGGACCGGCCGGCCAATTGGGCGTATAGCTCACCCGCCCGCACGGCATCCGCCCAGGCCAGGGCCCGGGCTGCATCCTGCGCAGCCGCCGGGTTGGACACCACAGGAGTGAGGCCGTTGAGACGGACACAGTTGTTGCCGGTGTCCACAATGGCAGCAATGACGTCCTCGGAACCTTGGTCGTAGCGCAGGACAACGCTCAGGGTGCTGGAAACCGTGTAACCCGTCACCACTGAGCCGGTGCCCTCCTGCCAGCGCGTCTCCACCCGGACATCCAACGAGGAGGAACTGATGACCTCACGGGCCACGCCCAGCGACAACAGTTTGGCGTTGACGGCGTTGAGGGCCTCGCTCGCTGCTGCGTAGGCCTCCCGCGCCGAGGACTTCTGGGCTTCAATGCCGATGTTGATGTTGAAGAAGTCCGGCGCGGTTTGCACTGTGCCTTGGCCGGTGACGGTGATGGAGTGGAGGGGCTCGGTCATGGATGGTTCCTTTCCTCGGGGTGCATGGTGGGGCGTGGTGATTTGAACAACGTAAGGCGTTGCAAATAGTTCCGCAGCGCGGGAAGCCGGGTAATGGTGGGCAGTTCACGGTACCCGCCGAGTTCCAGGCCGGCGTTGCGTTCAAAGAAGTTTCTGCTGCCGGGATCCCCCGTGCGCCAGAGGGAGAAGGCGGCGCAGGCGGCATAGAGGGGCAGGAACGGCAGGCCCATGCACCAGGCGTATTGGGTGGCGTGGCCGGATTCGTGGGCCAACAAATCGGGCCTGGCGTCGATGAAGGCCCGGTCCGCCCGGTAGAAGATGACGTTGCCTACGGTGAAGGCGCCGGCAAGTGGCAGCTTGGGTGTGTAGTGGGTGCCCAGAATCAGGCCGTCCGGTCCTGTCTCCAGGGGAGTGCGACTCAACGCCGCCAGCAGCAATCCCGTGGCGGTGGACAGGTTTAGGGCGTTGGCAACGGCGCGGACATGCAGGGGCGTTTTCACGGGGCGGGATCCTTCGCCGGAAGGGTGCTCGTTGCGGTGACCGTGAGGGCTGCGAGGGCCTCGGCGGTGGCGGGCTTGGATTTATCGCAGGAGTTCAGCGGCCACTGGACGTGGATGGCACCGCCAGCAGCATTGACAAGCCACAACTCCGGCAGGATCTCGGCGTAGTCGGGGCAGGCCACGCCCGCCTCTCGGTCGCTGGGTTCGGCTAGGGCCGCCAGAAGAGGTGAAAAGTCCCCGGACAGGTGGTCAACAGTGATGATGGGATCCGGCGCCATGGTGGATGAGGCGGATCCGGCCGGCAATTCCCAGGTGCACCGGACCGCGTCGACGGGAACAAAACCGTCAGGCACCCGCCCCTTCAACTGAGCGCCGGGATCGGATGTGCTGGCTATCATCCCCGTTGCCACGGAGCAGTCCACGGCGTCCTGCAGGGAGGCCGGCTCCGGTTGGTAGTGACTGGGGAAGGTGCAGGCGGGCAGCAACAGAGCAGTCGCTGCCACGGTGATCAAGGCACCGGCCAACTTGCCCGCACTGCCCCGGCGTGCCGTGCCCCGTGCAGCCCTGGCAGGTTTCATGGCGCGGACGCCGTCAAAACTGTGCTGCCGTGCACGGTGAGCGCTGCCAGCGCCTTGGCTGTGTCAGGTTTGCCGCGGGCCTTGCCGCAGGCATCAACGGGCCACACCACATGCACCGCCTTGCCGCTTGCATTGACAAGCCACAGCCCCGGCAGGATTTCCGCATCCGCGGTGCATGCAATGCCGTCCTGGCGGTCACTGGGCTGGGCCAGGGCCGCCAGCAACGCTGTGTAGTCTCCCGCCAGCTGCTCCTGGACAACTACGTTTCCCGCCTTGCCGGAAGGGTCCGGGCTTGGGAAGAAATCCATGCGGCAGCGAACCACATCCACCGGCACGAACCCCTGGGGCACCGAGCCCATGAGGCTCGACGTCGGGGAGGAGGCGCCGTCGTCGGGTCGCCAGTCAGAGGGGGCCAGACAGTCCACCTTGTCCTGCACAGCCGCGGGGGGCGGGGTGTAGTGGGTGAGTTCCGGACCGGGGGCGGCCGTGGACGGGCTGCCCCCGGCGGGTGGGGCGCCATAGTTGACTCCAGGGGAGCATGCGCCCAGGAGCAAAGCGGCGGCCGCCAGGGCCGCGGCCCCGAATACTCTTGAACCCCTGCGGGGGAGACCGGGCATGGCTTTCATGGCGTGGGGCCTTTCACTGTCAGGATTTTGCTGTCGCTGAGGGTAAGACCACGCAGGGCCTCCCCAAGCTGGGGCTTGGCCATGGAGCAAACATCCAACGGCCACACCACGTTGGCGGCCTGGCCGGCGGCATTGACCAGCCAGAGCGACGGCAGAAGTACGGCAGCGGCCAAACAGGCAATTCCTTCCTGGCTGTCACTGGGCACAGCCAACGCAACCAAGACGGACGTGAAATCACCCGTGAACCACAGCTGCTTCACAGTCCAGCCGGTCACCCGCCCCTGCGCATCCACGGCAGGCTCCGGGGGAAAGCACTCCACGAGCTGCGCAGGCACAAAACCTGCCGGCACGCTGCCCGCAAGCATCGCCGCCGTCGTGGGGCCGGGAGCATGGGGAATAATTGATACGGAGCGCTCGCAGTCCACAGCCGGCACAACAGTTGCCGGCGCAGGGGTGTAACGGGTGATGTCCTCCGGCATGGGGTGGCACCCACCCAGTGTCAACATCAAGCACAGAAGCGGCAGGGCAACCAGCAGCGACGGGCGAGTGCCCGGCGTCGTGCATCCAGGGGAAAAAGCAGGCAGGAACCGCATGGGCCAAAGCGTAACAAGCAGGGGCGGCAAATGGGTCACGGAACGCTAAAGAGTCAGGGGCAATTGCATTACAGGGCAGGGCCCAGACGGAATTCAACACACCGGCGCCGTCAACTAGACTGGTTGAGGCGGGAGGAGCTACCCCGCCGCTTACTCGCACACGAGCTTAGGTAAAAACTGTAGATGTCAGAGATGCCCCAGAAGACGGCCGAAACGCCCGAATCAACCACCGAACCCACAACGGTCCCGGACCCGCTTGACGAAGCCGCCATTGGTGTTGCCGTCGAGGACGCGCTCGCAGCCATTGCCGCCGCAAGCACCCTGGATGAGCTCAAGGCTGCCAGGCTTGCGCACACCGGTGAGAAGTCGCCGCTGAGCCTTGCCAACCGCGTCATCGGAGGGCTGGCCAAGGAGTTCAAAGCCGCCGCTGGCAAGATCATGGGCGCCTCCCGCGGCCGTGTGGCCAAGGCCCTCGCCGCCCGCACAGACGTGCTGGAAGCCGAGGATGCTGCCCGCATCCTGGTCGAGGAGGCTGTTGATGTCACAGCAGCTCCCCGCCGCCGCCGTGCAGGCGCCCGCCACCCCTTGTCTACCCTGCAAGACCGCGTCTGCGACATCTTTGTGGGCATGGGCTGGGAAATTGCCGAAGGCCCGGAAGTGGAATCGGAATGGTTCAATTTTGACGCCTTGAACTTCAAGCCGGACCACCCCGCACGCGAAATGCAGGACACGTTCTTCGTTGAGCCGCCCGAGGCGCACCTGGTCATGCGCACCCACACCTCCCCGGTGCAGGTCCGCGCACTCCTGGAACGCGAACTGCCCGTGTACGTGCTGTGCCCCGGCAAGGTGTTCCGCACCGACGAGCTCGACGCCACACACACGCCGGTGTTCCACCAGTTCGAGGGCCTGGCCATCGACAAGAACCTGTCCATGGCGGATCTGCGCGGCACGTTGGAGCACTTTGTCCAGCAAATGTTCGGCGAAGAGGCCATTGTCCGCATGCGCCCGAACTTCTTCCCCTTCACCGAGCCGTCGGCGGAAATTGACGTTTGGCACCCCGGCGCCAAGGGCGGCCCGCGCTGGATCGAATGGGGCGGCTGCGGCATGGTCAACCCCAACGTGCTCCGCGCGGCAGGCATTGACCCGGATGAGTACTCAGGCTTTGCCTTTGGCATGGGTATTGAGCGTGCGCTCATGTTCCGCAACGAGGTTGCTGACATGCACGACATGATCGAGGGCGATGTACGTTTCAGCGAACACTTTGGGATGGAGATCTAAATCAAGTGCGTATTCCACTGACTTGGCTGCGCGAGTATGCGCAGGTACCGGCAGGAGCAACTGCCGAAGATGTAATGACTGACCTGGTCAAGGTTGGTTTTGAAGAAGAAGATGTGCACCGTCCCCTGGCTGATATCAGCGGCCCCATTGTGGTGGGCCAGGTTTTGACCATTGAGAAGGAACCGCAGTCCAACGGCAAGACCATCAACTGGTGCACCGTGCGTGTGGTTCCCGAGGGTACCGCACAAACCCTTTCCATTGAGGGGATTGACCCCTCCGGTGTGCAGGGCATTGTCTGCGGTGCGCACAACTTTGTGGTGGGGGACAAGGTTGTTGTCACCCTGCCCGGTGCCGTGCTGCCCGGCGATTTCCGCATCACCCCCCGGAACACCTACGGCCACGTCTCTGCCGGCATGATCGCCTCCGTGCGTGAGCTGGGCATAGGAGACGATCACGACGGCATTCTGGTGCTCTCCACCCTGGGCCTCGACCCGGAGTTGGGCACCGATGCGCTGGCACTGCTGGGTCTCGACGATGAAGCAGCCGAAATCAATGTGACCCCGGACCGCGGCTACGCGTTCAGCATCCGCGGCGTTGCCCGCGAATACGCGCACGCCACGGACAGCGTCTTCACCGACCCGGCCTCACTGGTTTCGGTCACCGCATCCTCAGGCCCCGGCCAGGCTGTGGCTGTTGACGACGCTGCCCCCATCTACGGCAAGCCCGGCTGCGACCGTTTTGTGGCACGCACCGTGCGCGGCATCAACGCCGCTGCGCCCACCCCGCCGTGGATGTCCTCACGCCTGCGCCTGGCTGGCATCCGCTCCATCTCGCTGCCCGTGGACATTTCCAACTACGTCATGCTGGAACTGGGGCAGCCGCTGCACTTTTACGACGCCGAGAAGGTCACCGGTGCCATTGTGGTGCGCCGCGCAGCCGCCGGCGAAACGCTGGAAACCCTTGATGGCAAGGTCCGCAAGCTCGATGCCGAGGACCTGCTGATCACCGATTCCACCGGGCCGATCGGCATTGCCGGCGTCATGGGCGGTGCCTCCACCGAGGTCTCCGCCATCACTGTCAACGTGTTGATTGAGGCTGCGCACTTCGAGGAAGTGTCCATTGCCCGTTCGCGCCGCCGCCACAAGCTGCCCTCGGAGGCGTCCAAGCGCTTTGAGCGCGGCGTTGACGTGGCGGTTGCCGACGTTGCCGCCCAGCGCGCCGTGAACCTGCTGGTTGAACTGGCCGGCGGCACGGAGGAGACCACCTCCACCGACGTTGCCTCCTATGCGGCCCCGGAGCCGGTGTTCCTGCCGTCCGGCTTCACCTCGGCCCGCATTGGTGTTGACTTCAGCCAGGCCCAGGTCATCGGTTCCCTGAGCGATCTGGGTGCTGTTGTGGAGAAGGTCGACGGCGGATATTCCGTCATTGCCCCCACCTGGCGCTACGATTTGGTCACCAAAGAGGATTTGACGGAGGAAGTTGCCCGCCTGGTGGGGTTCGACCTGATCCCGGCAACCCTGCCCACGGCGCCTCCCGGGCGTGGCTACTCACGCACGCAGCAGCAGCGCCGCCAAGTGGTCCAGGCCCTGGCTGACTCCGGTCTGACGGAGATCCTGGCCTACCCGTTCGTGTCCAAGGCAGCCAACAACACCTTCGGTGTGGCCGAGGCCGGTGCCGTTCGCACTGCGGTGAAGCTGGCAAACCCGTTGAGTGAGGAGTTTGGTTTCCTGCGGACATCGATCCTCCCGGGTCTCATTGAGATCGCCAAGCGCAACCACTCCCGCGGATTCCACGACCTGGCTTTGTTCGAGTCGGGTCTGGTGTTCCTGCCGTCCGAGTCGCTGGGCACGCCGTCCATCCCGCCGCTGGGTGCCAGGCCGTCCGCGGAAGTACTGGATGCCTTGTATGAAGGAATCCCTTACCAGCCCCTGACCCTGGCGGCCATCTTCACCGGCAAGGATTCCCCGGCAGCGCCGGGCCACACTCCCCGCCACTGGGACTGGGCCGATGCTGTGGATGCAGCCCGGCTGGTGACTGACGTTGTGGGCGTGGAGCTTGTGGTTTCACAGGGTTCGCACCAGGCGTTCCACCCCGGCCGCGCAGCGGTTTTGAGCCTGCGCAACGGTGACGTGGTTGGCTACGCCGGTGAGCTTCACCCGAAGCTGTTGGCCGAGCTGAACATGCCTGCCCGTTCCGTGGCGATGGAAATCAATGCGGAAAAGGTCTTCGCTGCTGCTCCCGACGTCATCGTGGCGAAGCACATTTCCACGTTCCCGGTGGCCACGCAGGACGTTGCCCTGGTGGTTCCCGTGGCGATTCCGGCACAGGACGTGCTGGAAACGTTGCGTGAAGGCGCCGGTGAACTGCTGGAAGACGTTGCCCTGTTCGACGAGTACCAGGGCACCGGCATTCCCGAAGGCAGCAAGTCGCTGGCGTTCGGCCTGCGTTTCCGTGCCGCCGACAGGACACTGACAGCCGATGAAGCCTCGGCTGCCCGTGCAGCAGCCGTGGAATTGGCTGCCGAACGGTTCGGCGCCACCCAGCGCTAGTCCCGCCCGGGCGTGGGCCCATCAACTGACCCGCAGAAAACGACGAAAAACGGCGCGAAATCGCGTTTTTTCGGCGATTTCTGCGGGTCAGTTGATTAATTATCTGGGTGGGCGCACCGCTCATTTAGCCGTGGTGCGCTGTCCAGCAGCCCAAAATGGTGGTGGCCATTTCATAGGCGAAGCTGCTCGCTGTGACCGTGTGAGGTCCCACCGTTGCGGGGAACGCCGTGGCGTCAACGTGCAGCGTCATGTTGTCCTTGGCAAAAACCACGTTTCCGTCCTTGGCTTGGTAGCCCGGCAGGCCGAGATTGGCCAATCCCTCAATGGGAGCGGCCTGCAGGGATCCGGCCAGTTGCTTGGCCACAGTTGCGGCGTCGGCGTTGTTGGCAGATTCAGTCACTGTCATGACAAAGCTGCCAACGTCCAGCGGGTAGGTGCAGGAGTACGTGGTTCCGTCCCAAGCGTCAGTGGTTGTGGGAGCGGCCGGAAGCCCAAGGATCTCCTTGACAGTTTGTTTGGCTTCATCAGCGCACACCATGGTTGCTGCCGCCGACGGCGCACTGGCCGTCACCGTCAGAACGCCCCGCAAGTCCGTGCCAACGGCATGGAAGGGGTAGTTTCCTGGCTTTTTGGGGGCGGCAAAGGTGGCCATGCCACCGGCGGGAACGCTGACGCTGAAGCTGGAATCAGCAGAGACGACTGTCCGGTCTTCTGCGTCCATGTTCATGACCGTTACCGTAGAGCCCGCGGCCAGCGGCGTGGGATTGATGAATGTTCCGTCTTGGATGTGGATCATCGACTCCATGGATGCGGCCCCGGACGTGGTCGCGGACGTGGCCGTGCCCGTCGAAAGTGCGGAAGGTTCCTGTCCCGGAGTGGTGGAGTTGGCCCCCGCGCCGCACCCAGTCAGGGTGAGCGCAGCGGCCAAGGCCAAGACTGTAGTGAAGCTGAAGGTCTTGTTCATCGTGGTCCAATCCAGAGTTCTTGTACTCAATTGCGGTGTCGCCGAGGTGGCTAGCCGGCGTGGCTGGACACGAGATGCCCGTAGACCACGGTGTTTTCGGTGAATTCGCCGGTGCTGGGCTCATAGCCGCCACAGGTGATGAGCCGGATCTCGGCACGTTTGGTGTTGCCGTAGACCGCAAGGGTGGGGAATGCGTCCTTTTTGAACACTTCGCTTCTATCCACGGCAAAGACAGCCACGCTCCCATCAGTGCGGGAGACTGAAAAAGTCTGGCCGGCAGTGAGCTCGTGCAGGCGGTAAAACACGCCTTCGGCAATGGTTGTGGTGTTCACATGCCCCAAAATGACCGAGGGTCCCAGCTCCCCGGGTGTGGGCGAGAACTTGTACCAGCCAGCCGGGGAACCCGCCTCAATGGGTGGCACCTCGGCCTCGCCCTTGGCATCCCGGCCCAAATTTATCAGCTTGGTGGTCACGCCAAGGTCCGGGATGGACAGCGTCTGTGGTGCAGACGTCGGCAGAATTGGTCCCAAGAGGGTTGCCTGGGTTGGTGTTGTGGGGATGGACGACGGCGGAGCTAGCCCAGGTGCGGCAGGCGCGGCTGGTGAGCTGCCCGCGGACTGGGCGGCCGGCGTCGTACTGGGGGAAGGGGTGGCGGTTGCCTGCCCACATCCGGCAACACCAAAGGTGAGGGATGT
Source organism: Arthrobacter sp. HLT1-20 (assembly GCF_054510895.1). Lineage (NCBI taxonomy): Bacteria > Bacillati > Actinomycetota > Actinomycetes > Micrococcales > Micrococcaceae > Arthrobacter > Arthrobacter sp. HLT1-20. The sequence continues at coordinate 13,779 of NZ_JBTNDR010000034.1, forward strand.
CAGGAGCACCGCCGCCGTCGCGGACACCGTGAGGCGCCCGCGACGGCTGCTGGTGGTTGCCATGGGGAATCGGCCGCCGCTACTTTACGGCAAGCGTCTTTTTGCGATTCATGGCCAACGCTGCACCGGCTGCCAGTACCAAGGCGCCGCCGCCGGCGAACCAGGCAACCTCAGGAGCGCTCGAGGCGTTGCTCGAAGCCAGCTGCGTTGTCACACCCGTTCCGGGGGCACCGCCGGGCATGGCCGCCATTTGCGACACGGCCAACGTCCCGCACAGGGCCGGCGAGGTGGCTGCCAGGGGCAAGGACGGCACCAAGTCACTCTTGGCTGCCTGGCCCGCGGCCGACAACGTGGCCGGATCCAAGCCATGGACAACCACAACAGCCTTGCCGGCCTTCAACGAGGCAATGGTTGCGGCATTCATGGTGAAGGTCCGCTCGTACTTGTAGCTGGCACCCATGCCACCCACGGCCAGATCCAGACCGGCCTTGTCGCTGGTGTCACCACTGCTGGAAAGGGTGGTGCCGATCTTGCCGTACGACGGCGCACCCTCCGTGGTGCTGATGACCCCGTCACCATCGGTATCGGCCGCCGGGGACGGGCAAACACCTGCCGCGTCAATGTGGATGTGCTGCACGTGCGGGTAGGGCTTGCCGTCGAAGGTGGCGGCCAGGCCGCTGACCTCCTGCGTCACTGTGGCTTCGTCTCCATGGAGGGAGATCCACACGGAGCCGGTGGCGTTGCTGCCGTTAATGGCGCCCAGGGTGGTTTCGTAAGTGGTGGTGTCGTCCTCGTGGGCCATGGCGGCCCCGGCGGACATGGACAAAGCTGCCAGTGCGAGCACGGGCGCGATCAGTAGAGCAGATTTCTTATGCATGGGAATCCTCCTGATACAGGGGTGGATGGTCCATCGTTGGGCTCATCCACCCTGTGATTCGGAGCACAGGTGATTCTTGGATTGGATCGGGTGCAAAGTTTCTCCGGCCTTGGGCCCACGCGCCCTCCAAACTGACCCGCAGAAAACGCCGAAAAAACCCGATTTCGCGGTCTTTTTCGGCGTTTTCTGCGTCAGTTGCTTAACGCTTTTGGGTGACCTTGCCGTGGCCCGGGCACACCCAAGCAACATCCAGCGCCTCAAGTTCGGCCGCAGTTTTCAGTGCCGCTGACCTGTCCGTGTTGATGAAGCCGAAGAATTGCTTCAGCGAGCCGTCCCGGCGCACCAGGGCAGCATCGCCACAGAAAAGGGTCTTCTCCCACAGAAACGCATAGTGGCCACCAGTATGGCCCGGTGCTGCGACAGCCGTGATACCGGTGGGGAAGCCGTCCGATTCCCCTATATAGGAGACGGATTCCGGCAACCGCGGCCTGGCCCAGGCGCTGCTGAGGCGTCTGAGGAAGGTGCCTGCCTTGGCTTCCCCTCGCAGCACCTGTGCATCGAGCCGGCTGATCCACAGGGTGGCCCCGGCCGCAGCAGCCACAGCCTGCGCGGCCCCTGCATGGTCCAGGTCGTAGTGCGTCAGCAACACGTGGCGAACAGCTTCCAGTAGACCAGCCTCCCGAAGCTCCTTGACAACACCTGGCGCGCCCGAGGCCATGCCCGGATCAATGACCACCAGGTGTTCCCCGGCAGCCACCACATATCCGTTGGATCCGCAGGACTTGCTGAGCTGAAAGGCGCCGTTTGAGAGTCTTTGCATGCTCGAATCCTATGTCCTGCCAAGGACAACTCCTAGAACTCCTCGCCTTCGCCCACCACAGCGGAGGCCGGCCCCACAATGTGGGGATCGGGCACGCCGACCAGTTCATGATCCTTGCCTGTGTAGTCAAACATGCTCAGGACGTGCCGCATGGCCCCCAGCCGGGCCCGCTTCTTGTCATTGGACTTCACCACCGTCCACGGGGCGTGCCGGGTGTCGGTGCGCTTGAACATCCGTTCCTTGGCCGAAGTATACGCATCCCACTTGTCCAAGGAAGCGACGTCCATGGGTGAGAGTTTCCATTGGCGAACGGGGTCCACCTGCCGGATGATGAAGCGGGTCCGTTGCTCGGCCTGTGTGACGGAAAACCAGAACTTGATCACCGTCATGCCGTCATTGACCAGCATGCGTTCAAACAACGGGGCCTGACGGATGAACTCGTCATATTGTTCCTTGGTGCAAAAACCCATCACGCGTTCAACGCCCGTCCGGTTGTACCATGAGCGGTCAAAGAGAACCATCTCCCCGGCGCTGGGCAGGTGGGCCACATATCGCTGGAAGTACCACTGGGAGGACTCGCGCTGGCTGGGCTTTTCCAGAGCCACCACCCGGGTGCCTCGCGGGTTCAGATGTTCGGTGAACCGCTTGATGGTGCCGCCCTTGCCAGCTGCGTCGCGGCCCTCAAACAAGATGACCACCCGACGCCCGGTAGCCTTGATCCATTGCTGGAGTTTCAGCAATTCAATTTGCAGCAACCGTTTTTCAATGTCATAGGCATCCCGTTCCAGCCGTGCCGCATAGGGGTAGCCGTCGCGCCAGGTGTCCACAGTGGATCCGTCCGGGGCCAACAGGACGGGATCGTCGTCGTCAATGTCAATAACGGCAAAGCCGGTGAAGTCGGGGGTGGGTCGAGTCATGGCCTGACTCTAACGTGGCGGAAAATACAGTACATGAACAGAAGGTGTGGCGAAGGTGAACGCGATTGGTGTTGACGCGCTTTTGCGCCGGCAGGTCACGGTGCGCGCATTCGAGTTGGCTGCTGTGGACCAGAGCCTGGCCGTGTTGCTTGAGCCGGCAGAACAGGCACGGGCAGGCACCATCATGGTTGGAACTGCCCGCCACGATTTCATTGCCGGACGCGTAGCACAGAGACTCATGGCTGCAGAGATGCTCGGTGCGGCCCCGCAAGACCTTGTGTCCGCCTACCGCTGCCCCGATTGCGGCCCAAATCCGATGCCCTCACACGGCCGGCCCGGCTACTTGTTGAACGGCGTACCCGCTGCCATATCGATGAGTTTTTCGCGCAGTCACGGGTGGGCCCTGGCCGCCATGGTGCCGGTCGCCGGCCTGTTCCTGGGGACCGACGTGCAGCACATTGCCTCGGTGGGTTTTGCCGGGTTCGACGACGTGGCGCTGGGACCCGCCGAAAGGGTGCGGCTCGCCGCAGTCACCCCGGCCGGACGGGACGCGTGGCGGGCCGCAGCGTGGGCCCGCAAGGAAGCGTTGGCCAAACTCTCCGGCCTGGGGCTGCGCACCGACCCGGCAGGCATCTTCGCCTTTCCGCCCCCGGGATCCGCCGTGGACGTCTGGGAAGTCGCCCACGGGTCCGTGGGGCTGCCGGATGGGTTCGCGGCCGCCGTGGCGGTTAACGCGAAGGCAGCGCCGGGAGCTTTTCTTCAAACAGCCAGGGGGTGAGGACCGCGAGCGCTGAAAATCCGTCGACGTCGCCACACAGGTCATCGGCCAGGGCAACGAAGGCTGCGGTGGACACCGATCCATGCCGGTTGCGGGCCACCCATTCCCGCACCAGGGTGAAGAAAGCGGTGTCACCGACCCACAGCCGCAGCGCGTTCAGGGCCAGGGCGCCACGTTTGTACACCCGGTCATCAAACATCAGCCCGGGACCGGGATCACCCGCGACCAAGTCCATGGGCTCGGTCAGCAGTTTCTGGTGAGCCGCCGCAGCCCGCTCGGCCACGGTGAGTGATCCGCAGTCCTCGGACCAGAGCCACTCGGCATAGCAGGCGAATCCTTCGTGGAGCCAAATATCACGCCACGACGCCAGGGTGAGCGAGTTCCCGAACCACTGGTGGGAAAGTTCGTGGGCAATGAGCCGCTGGGATTCCCAGCCGGTGTCCAAATGGTTGCGGCCCAGGATGGCCAGGGACTGCGCCTCGAGCGGGATTTCCAGTTCGTCCGCCGTGACCACCACTGTGTAGGCCTCAAAAGGGTAGGGGCCAAAACACTGTGTGAAGACGTCCACCATTTCCCGCTGCCTGCTCAGGGCTGTGGCTGCCTTCGCCTGAAGCTGTTTGGGCACGGCCACCGTGATGGGCAACTGTGACTGGGCTTGCGAGGCTGGGAGGGCGAGCAACTTGTACCGGCCAATCTGCACCGTGGCCAGGTAGGTGGCCATCGGGACGGACTGTTCGTACACCCACGATTCGCGGCTGGACTTCTTGCTGTGTGACACGAGCAGACCGTTGCACACGGCCGTGTAGTCCGCGTCGGTGGTGATGCTAAAACGGTAGGAGGCCTTGTTATCGGGCCTGTCATTGCAGGGAAACCACGTGGGTGCTCCGGTGGGTTGGCCGGCAACCAAGACGCCGTCGTCCAGCTCTTCCCACCCCACCTCACCCCACGCGCCGTCGTCGGCTGCGGGAATGCCGCTGTACCGGATGTCCAGGGTGAACTCCGCACCAGCCTCCACCACGTTGGGGAGCCGTAGCAGCAGTTTCCCTTGGCGTTGGGAATGCTTGAGCACGCGCGCGCCGTCCACGGATGCCTTGTCCAGGCCCAGGCCCAGGAGATCTAGTTCCACGGTGTCGAGTGCCACCAGGGCGTGGGCAGTGATGATGGCTCGCCCCTGCAGGCGGTTCCCGGCGAGCCGGACATCCAAGTCCAGATCGTAGTGCTCCACCGCGTAACCGTGGCTGCCGTGCAGGGGGATATAGGGGTCGGGGAGGGCCGGGCTGTCCGGGGTCGCCTCAGGCCGGGGGCGGTGCAGGAATTTCATGCTGGGTAAAGTATCCGATTCGGTTGGGGTTAGGCGCGGTCCGCGAATTCCGGACCCTTCCAGGGGCTGATGGGGTTGCCCATCCAATAGCTGCTGGCGGGCACGCTTTCACCGCGCATCACCAAGGACGCCGGGCCCACAGTGCCGCTGGTGGCGATGGACGCCGCCGGCAGGATCACCCCATGCGGGCCCATGGTGGCCCCCGCCTCCAGCGTAACTGTATCAATGGCCATGACCCTGTCGTGGAACAGGTGCGTCTGGATTACACAGCCACGGTTAACAGTGGAATTTTCGCCGAGTGAGACAAGATCGGCCTCCGGCAGCCAGTAGCTTTCACACCAGGTGCCGTGGCCAATTTTTGCGCCCAGTGCGCGCAGCCACCACACCATGGCAGGAGTACCCACGGCCGCCCGCGCAAACCAAGGTGCACTGACCATCTCAATAAACGTGTCCACCACCTCGTTGCGCCAGATGAAGGAGCTCCACAGCGGGTGCTCGCCGGGCTTGATCCGCCCTACCAGCAACCATTTGGCGGCGACGGCGCTACCAGCCGCCACGGCGCCAGCCACCATGATGACGATGCCGCTGAGCAGGGCCGCCAGCCCATAGCCGCTGGCCAGGGCGACGGCGTCGAACACGGCAAGTACTGCGGCGGCGATGGCCACCGAGAGTACCGTGGGGATCAACCGGCAGCTTTCCCACAGGGCCCGGGCCAGCTTGAGCCGCAGGGGCGGGGAGAAGGTCAGGGACTCATCGGTGTTCAGGTTGGTGCGGCGCAGGCGGACCGGGGGGCTGCCCAGCCATGAGGTGCCAGCCTTTGCCTTGGCCGGCGCGGCCGAAAGCACGGCCACGAGTGAGTTGCGCGGCATGGTCCGCCCGGCGGCCGCCATGCCTGAGTTGCCCAGAAAGGAGCGTTTTCCCACCTTGGCCGGCGCGATGTGGATGTAGCCGCCGCCTAGTTCGTAGGAGGCGATCATGGTGTCATCGGCGAGGAAGGCGCCTGAGCCGATGGTTGTCATCTTTGGCAGCAGCAGTACCGTGGAGGCCTCCACATTCTTGCCGACCGTGGCACCAAGCAGACGCAGCCACACGGGTGTAAAGAGGCTGGCATAGATGGGGAACAGCAGATCTCGGGCCATGTCCAGCACCCTCTCGGTGGCCCACACCTGCCACCCGATCCGGCTGCGGACCGGGTAATGCCCCTCCCGCAATCCCACGCCGAGCAGGCGTACAGTCACCAGAATCAGCACCAGCAGCGTCAGGAACCAGACCAGGGCTGCCAGGGGAACCGCCCACAATAGGGTGGGCAGGGATGCTGACAATGACGGTTGGCCGGCGATGGCAGCCACTACCGTCCACACAGCTGCTGCTGCTGCCACAAAGGGCAGCAGGGACAGCAATGCAGAGGCGCCGGCAAAGGGAAGTTCAGCGCGCCACGTGCTGGCGGTGCGCAGGTCCGGCCAGGTGTTCTTGGCCTTGCCGGTACGTTCTGCCGGGGAGCCGGAAACCGTGACCCCGGGCTTAACCTTGCCGCGCACAGCGGAGCCGGGCGCCACCTGTGCGCCGGCACCGATGCGTGCACCGGGCATCAGGGTGCTGCGGGAGCCAACCACGGCCCCGGCGCCAATGGAGATTTCGCCAATGTGCACCCAGTCGCCATCGATCCACCAACCGGACAGATCAACCTCTGGTTCAATGGAGCAACCGTCAGCCAGGCTCAGCAGGCCGGTGACAGGCGGCACCGAATGCAGGTCAACGTTCTTGCCCATCCTCACGCCCAAGGCACGGGCGTAGTAGGGCACCCACGGTGCGCTGGCCAGTGAAACGGCGGCGGACATGTCAGCAATTTGTTCGGCCAGCCACAGCTTCAGATGTATTTTGCCGGAGCGCGGATAGCTGCCTGGTTGGATCCCCCGGAGCAGCAGCCTCGCCGCGACCACAGAAATGCCCATCCGGCCCCAGGGTGACACAAACACCACCCATGACGCTGCCACCCACCACCAGGAAATGGTCGGCGCTCCGGGCAGGATGCCCTGCCACGCTGCGATGTTATTCAACGCCATCAAGTACGTGAGCCAGCGCATTCCCACCAGGACATGAAGCGGCACACCCATCAGCGTCTGGAACACCTGTGAGCTGCGCCGGGTCCGCCCCACGGTGCGGGTGACGATTTCGCCCGCATCAGTGATGGGGCCAGAGCCCAAGGCCAGTTCCAGCAGGGCACCGACTCGAGGATGTGAATAGACATCGGCAACCGTGATGCGCGGATACCGCCGGCGCAGGGCCGACACCAGCTGGGCGGCAGCTAGGCTGCCGCCGCCGCTGGCGAAAAAATCAGTGTCGAGCGAGGAGGGCGAGCCGCCCAGCACGGCCTGCCATTGCTCAAGGACCCACTGCGCCTCTGGTGCCAACGTTCCGGCAAGGGAAACGTCGTGATCCGAGGTTTGTTCCAGCGGCCAGGGCAGTGCCTTGCGATCCACTTTTCCGCTAGTTTTGGTGGGCAGGGATTCGGCGAAAGTGAGCAGCGGGATCAAGGCCGCTGGCAGCGATTCGGCCAGCAAGGAGCGCAGTGCGCCCGCATCAGGGGTGGTCCCGGAGGCCGGGACCAGGTAGCCGACCAGTAGCTGGCTGCCGCCAGCCGTTTCCTGAACAGCGGCAGCGGCACCGGAAATGTCCGGCAGAGCCTGCAGTGCCGCATCAATTTCGCCGAGTTCAATGCGCCGCCCGCCCAGCTTCACCTGGTCATCGGCGCGGCCCATGAACACGAGCCCCGCACGCTCCAGCCGCACCAAGTCACCGCTGCGGTAGGCGCGGCCCCAGCCAAACGCCGGCATGGGTGCGTATTTTTCGGCATCCTTGGCCGGGTCCAGGTACCGGGCCAGGCCAACGCCGGCAATGATCAATTCGCCGACCTCGCCCTCGGCCACGGGTGCTCCGGCGGAGTCGACAACTGCCAGATCCCAGCCGTTGAGCGGCAACCCGATCCGAACGGGCCCGGGGCCGCCCAGCGGTGCAGCACACGCAACCACCGTTGCCTCGGTGGGGCCGTAGGTGTTCCAGACTTCGCGGCCGCGGACCGCCAACCGGGTGGCCAGCTCCGGCGGGCAGGCCTCGCCACCAAAAATGAGCAGGCGCACTGATTCCAGTGCCTCCGCAGGCCACAAAGCTGCCAGTGTTGGGACAGTGGAAACAACTGTGATGCCATGGGAAATTAGCCACGGGCCCAGATCCATGCCTGACCGGACTAGCGACCGCGGTGCCGGAACCAGGGCCGCCCCGTAGCGCCAGGCAAGCCACATTTCCTCGCATGAAGCGTCAAAGGCAACCGACAGTCCCGCCAAGACCCGGTCTTCGGGTCCTAGTGGCTCGGCCTGCAGGAAAATGCGGGCTTCGGCGTCGACGAACGCGGCGGCTGAGCGGTTGCTGACCGCCACACCTTTCGGGGTGCCGGTGGAGCCAGAGGTAAAGATGATCCACGCATCGTCGTTGGGAACTGGTTCCCGTGGTTTGGCAAAAGGGGCCGGGCGGTCACCGGACAGTGTCAGGGCGTGCCCGGTCCGCGGGTCCCCGAGCACGGCGGCCACCTTGGCTTCGCCGAAAACCAGTGCCGCCCGTTCCTGCGGGTCGTCCGCATCCACGGGAACGTAGGCGGCACCAATGGACAGAATGGCCAAGATGGCCAGATACAGTGCCGAGGTGCCGGAGGGGATTCGCACCCCGATTCTGTCCCCGGCGCCCAGACCGGCCTGCGTCAATTCACCGGCTCTGTTCCGCACAGCGTGCAGGAGATCCTCATAGCTCAGGGCTTGGGTACCGTCGTCCAACGCAGTGGCATCAGGGTGCATCGCTGCTGTGGCCTGAACGATGTCCCACAGCGTCCGGGGTTCCGGTGCCAGGCCGCTGCCGGGCAGTTGGGCGGCAAATTGGCCGGACGGTAAATCTTCGCTGAATGCGGGTGCTTGAATCTGAGGGACATTCGTTGAGGCAGAGTTCACTGGCTCACCGTGCACCATAAAGATGAACGGAAGTTGAATAGCGGGCAACATATTGCCTCGTGCGAGGCCCCACGTTGCACCCCAAGGCAGGGTTCACACACGTGGAACTGCTCATGGTTCCAGAATGACCTTGCCTGTGGTGAGCCGGCCCTGCAGTGCGGCGTGGGCGGCACCTGCCTCCGCGAGCGGGAAGCGGGCGCCGATCCGGGCAGCCAGGTGGCCCGTGGCCGCTGCATTGAAAACCTCCGTGGCACGCCACGAACGTTCTTGCGGGTTGAGCAGGTAGTCGGCGAGTTTGGGCCGAACCACGCTCAAGGAGCCGCCCGCGTTGAGGCGCTGCAAATCAAAGGGCGGCACCTGCCCGGAGGCGCCGCCAAAAAGCACAAGGGTGCCCCTGGTGCGCAGGGACGCCAGCGAGCCGTCGAACGTGTCCTTGCCAACGCCGTCGAACACCACATCCACGCCGTCACCATCAGTGAGCTCGCGCACCTGCGCGGCAAAGTCCCCATACCTCAGCACCTCATCGGCACCGGCCGCCCGGGAAAATTCTTCCTTGTCTTCCGTGGAAACGGTGGTGATGACGCGGGCCTCGCGCTCCTTCAGGAGTTGGGTCAGCAGCAAACCAACGCCGCCAGCACCCGCGTGGAGCAGCACAGTCTGGCCCGGCTCCACGCGGTAGGTGGAGTTCATCAGGTAGTGGGCCGTCATGCCCTGCAACGGCAGGGCCGCGGCAACGTCAAGCGGCACGCCGGCGGGGACATGCAGGGCCTTGATGGCGGGGACCAAGGCAAATTCGGCGTAGCAGGCACTGCCCTCGGCCGTGGCGACGCGGTCACCCACGGCAAAACCATGGACGTCCCCTCCCACGGCAACAACCGTTCCCGCGGCCTCGGCGCCCGGAGTGAAGGGGAACGGCACGGGGTAGATGCCCTGGCGCTGGTAGCTCTCAATGAAGTTCACCCCAACGGCCGCCACCTTGACCAGCAGCTCGCCGGCGCCGAGGACGGGCAGGGGGATGGTGGCAAGCTGCAAAACCTCCGGGCCACCCGGGGCTGAAGCGACAATGGCGTTGCAATGCTCGGTCATGATGACTCCCAATCAGTTACTGGCGGTTTCGCAAGGAAGCAAGCCCCTCATGATCATCATAGGACCGCCAGCTGAAAGCGAAATGAAGCGACATGCATAAATATCGGTTATGGTGAATAATTCTGCTGTATAGTCGTCGTATGACAATTTCTGTAGCCGTCTCAGGTGCCAGCGGATATGCCGGGGGAGAGGTGCTGCGCCTGCTGGCCAGCCACCCCGATGTGAGCATTGGGGCCATCACGGCCCACAGCAACGCAGGTGCCCGGCTGGGTTCCCTGGCCCCCCATCTGCACGCCCTGGCCGACCGCATCCTGGTGGACACAACAGTTGAAAATCTCTCCGGGCACGACGTCGTATTCCTGGCACTGCCGCACGGCGCATCCGCGGCCATCGCGGCGCAACTGCCCGCCGACACCCTGGTGATCGACGCCGGCGCCGACCACCGCCTGGAAGATTCCACAGCGTGGGAAAAGTTCTACGGCTCAGCACACGCCGGCACCTGGCCCTACGGCCTGCCCGAACTGCCCGGCCACCGGGAACGGATCCGCGGCGCCAAGCGCATTGCCGTCCCCGGCTGCTACCCCACCAGCTCGCTGCTGGCGTTGATGCCCGGTTTCGCCGCCAACGCTTTGGCGCCCGATGACGTGGTTATTGTTGCCGCCTCGGGGACATCGGGCGCTGGCAAGGCCGCCAAGATGAACCTGATCGGTGCCGAAGTCATGGGCTCCATGAGCCCCTACGGTGTGGGAGGCGGGCACCGCCACACCCCCGAAATTGAGCAGGGCCTCTCCGCCGCTTCGGGACTGGATGTGCGGGTGTCCTTCACGCCCACCCTGGCCCCCATGAGCCGCGGCATCCTCACCACCGCCACGGCGAAGGTCACGGCAGAGATCGCAGCCCTTGAGGACCCCGCCTCGGCCTTGCGCCAAATTTGGGTGGACGCCTACGAGGACGAACCCTTTGTGCATGTCCTCCCCGAAGGGCAGTGGCCCTCCACCAAATCCGTGCAGGGCTCCAACTATGCGGCCATGCAAATCGCCTATGACGCCCACGTCAACCGCGTAGTTGTCTGCTGCGCCATTGACAACTTGACCAAAGGCACCGCCGGCGGCGCAGTACAGTCCATGAACATTGCCCTCGGCCTGGCCGAAACCACGGGCTTGACCTTCCAAGGAGTAGCACCATGAGCGTGACAACTGCACAAGGATTCCGCGCAGCCGGCGTTACTGCCGGGCTGAAGACATCCGGCAACCCTGACCTGGCCCTGGTCATCAACGACGGACCCGAGCGCACAGCCGCCGCCGTTTTCACCACCAACCGTGTTGCTGCCGCGCCCATCCATTGGTCCCGCCAGGTCCTGCGCGACGGCCGGGTTGATGCCGTGGTATTGAACTCCGGCGGCGCCAATGCCTGCACCGGCCCCGAAGGATTCCAAAACACGCACGCCACGGCCGAGAAGGTTGCGGATATCCTGGGCATTTCCGCCACAGACGTTGCCGTCTGCTCCACAGGATTGATCGGCGAGCAACTGCCCATGGACAAGATCCTGCCCGGGGTTGTTGCCGCCGCGGCCGCCCTGGCGTCCGACGGCGGTGCTGCCGCCGCCACAGCGATCATGACCACCGACACCGTCTCCAAGCAGGCGGCCTGGACCTCACCGCCCAACGCGGAAGGCTTCAGCTACAGCATTGGCGGCATGGCCAAGGGCGCCGGCATGCTGGCACCCGGGCTGGCCACCATGCTGGTTGTCATCACCACCGACGCCGCGGTTGAAGCAGAAGGGCTCGATTCCGCCTTGCACGACGCCGTTCGGGTCACCTTCAACCGTGCCGACTCCGACGGTTGCATGTCCACCAACGACACCGTTCTCCTCATGGCCTCCGGCGCCGCCAAAGCATTCCCGGACATGGATGAATTCACCGCCGGCCTGACCCAAGTGTGCGCCACCCTGGCCCGCGAGCTGATAGCCGACGCCGAGGGCGCAAGCCACGACATCGCCATCATCACCACCCACGCGGACAGCGAACGCGACGCCGAAGTAGTTTCCCGATCCGTGGCCCGCTCCAACCTGTTCAAGGCAGCCATCTTCGGCAACGACCCCAATTGGGGCCGCGTCCTGGCCTCCGTGGGCACCACCGACGCCGTCTTTGACCCAGACAAGATCAACGTCAGCATCAACGGCATCCAAATCTGCCGCAACGGCTGCATTGGCGACTCCCGCGACCTGGTGGATCTCAGTGGCCGCGAAGTCACAGTGGAAATCGATCTCAACGCCGGACTGGCCACCGCCACCATCTGGACCAACGACCTCACGCACGCGTACGTCGAAGAAAACAGCGCCTACTCCTCGTAACCGCTGGCCATCGGCCAGGCCCGCTACGCCGGTCCCTGGTCCCTCGCGAGCAGTAAGATTTTGCCGCTCGTTCCTCGCTGGCAAAATCCATCCTCGCTCCGGGACCAGGGCACCGGCTGCGCGGGCGGGGCGACGGCCGCACGGTTACGAGAGTTGGAAACGCGGCGCCAACAGTGCAGTACACAACAGGATTGAAGGACAACATGATGAGTTCGGTGGCTACAGCGCAGGGCAAGGCTGGCACTTTGATTGAGGCTTTGCCGTGGATTCAGCAGTTCGCTGACACGGTGGTGGTGGTCAAGTACGGCGGCAACGCCATGATCAACGACGAGCTGCGCCGGGCCTTCGCCGAGGACATTGTGTTCATGCACCATGTGGGCATCAAGCCGGTGGTGGTTCATGGTGGCGGGCCGCAGATCAACGCCATGCTCAAGCGCCTGGACATCAAGAGCGAGTTCAAGGGCGGGCTGCGCGTCACCACACCGGAGGCCATGGACGTTGTCAGGATGGTGCTGACGGGCCAGGTGGGCCGCGAACTGGTGGGCCTGATCAACGAGCACGGTGCCTACGCCGTGGGCCTGTCCGGTGAGGACGGCGCACTGTTGCAGGCAGAGCGCACGGGCACCATCGTGGACGGTCTGCCCGTTGATCTGGGCCTTGTGGGCGAGGTGGTGGGGGTCAACCCCGGAGCTATCTTGGACCTGCTGGAGGCCGGTCGGATCCCGGTGATTTCCACTGTGGCGCCGGAACTCGGCGATCCATCAACCGTTTTGAACGTCAACGCCGACACCGCCGCCGCTGCGCTGGCCATCGCCTTGCAGGCCTCCCGGCTGGTCATCCTGACCGATGTGGAAGGCCTCTACGCCAACTGGCCGGACAAGTCCTCGCTGCTCAGCGAGCTCAGCGCCAACGCCCTGCGTGACATGTTGCCGCGGCTGGAATCGGGCATGATCCCCAAGATGGGTGCCTGCCTGGCGGCCGTCGACGGCGGCGTGGCCCGCGCCGCAGTGGTGGACGGGCGCAGTGCCCACTCGGTGCTGCTGGAATTGATGACATTTGAAGGCAACGGGACCCAAATTTTCCCGGATGAGGATGACAAGTAATGACTGAGAACAAGCCGACAACCGATCTGTCCAACGCCAACGCTGCTGCCGTCACCGGCACCGGCACCAGCGCCCAGTGGCTGGCCCGCTACAGCGGCTCCCTCATGGGCGTCTTTGGCAGCCCCCAGCGCGTTCTGGTGCGCGGCGCCGGCGCCCTGGTCTGGGACGCGGACGGCAAGGAATACCTGGACCTGCTCGGCGGCATTGCCGTCAACGCGCTGGGCCACGCCCACCCCTTCGTCACCTCTGTTATTGCCAGCCAACTGGCCACCCTGGGCCACGTGTCCAACTTCTTCACGAGTCCCACCCAGATTGCCTTGGCCGAAAAACTGCTCCAGCTCAGCCAGGCTCCGGACGGTTCCAAGGTGTTCTTCGCCAACTCCGGCACCGAGGCCAACGAGGCCGCGTTTAAGCTGGCCCGCGCCCACGGCGGCAAGGCACGGCCCACCATTTTGGCCCTCGAGGGCGGTTTCCACGGCCGCACCATGGGAGCCCTGGCCATGACTGCCAAGCAGGCTTACCGGGAACCGTTTGAGCCCATGCCGGCAGGCGTGCGCCACATCGCTTTTGACGACATTGACGCGTTACGCGGGGCCATGGATGAGACAGTTGCCGCGCTGGTCATCGAACCCATTCAGGGCGAGGCCGGTGTCCGCCCGCTCTCACCCGAGTACCTGCAGGCCGCCCGGGAATTGACCCGTGAACACGGTGCGCTGCTGATCCTGGACGAGGTCCAGACGGGCGTTGGGCGCACGGGCGACTGGTTTGCCGGCATTGCCGCAGGCATCACCCCGGATGCCATGACCCTGGCCAAGGGGCTGGGTGGCGGGTTCCCCATCGGCGCCATCATCACCTTCGGCGAGGACCCCTCCAAGCTTCTGAGCGCCGGCCAGCACGGCACAACCTTTGGTGGGAACCCGGTGGCAACTGCCGCGGCGCTGGCCACCTTGCATGTTTTGGAGTCCCAACAGGTGCTGGCCAATGTCCGGTCCGTGAGCGAAGTCTTCGCCCAGGGCATCGCCAAGGTCGACGGCGTCACTGAAGTTCGCGCCTTCGGCTTGCTGATCGGCTTTGACCTGGCAGAGCCTGTTGCCGCCGGAGTTGTCAGCGCAGCGCTGGAGGCAGGGTTCATTGTCAACGCCCCGCGCCCCAACACCGTCCGCCTGGCCCCGCCGCTGAACTTGAGCGTTGAGCAGGCCCAGTCATTCATCGCGGCCCTGCCCGCCCTGATTGCCACAGCCGTGGCAGCGGCCAATCTGGAAGGGAACCAACCATGACCAGGCATTTCCTCATCGACACGGACTTGAGCCCGGCCGAACAGGCCGAGGTGTTGGAGCTCGCAGCACTCCTGAAGCAAGAGCCCTACTCCAAGAACACGTTTGCCGGTGCTGGATCCGGTGCCCAAACGGTGGCCGTGATCTTTGACAAGACCTCCACCCGCACCAGGGTCTCCTTCGCCGCCGGCATCGCGGCCTTGGGCGGCAACCCGCTAATCATCAACCCGGGTGAGGCCCAGATTGGTCACAAGGAATCCGTCAGCGATACAGCCAAGGTGCTTGAGCGAATGGTCTCCACCATCGTGTGGCGCACCTACAGCCAGGCCGGGCTGGAAGAAATGGCCGCCAACTCCAAGGTGCCCGTCATCAACGCCCTCTCCGATGACTACCACCCGTGCCAGCTACTGGCAGACCTGCTCACCATCAAGGAGCACAAGGGGAACCTGGCCGGGCTGACCATGACCTACATGGGAGACAGCGCCAACAACATGGCCAACTCCTACCTCTTGGCCGGCGTCACGGCTGGCATGCACGTTCGCATTACCGGTCCGGCCGGGTATTTGCCGGCAGACGCCGTCGTCCAGGCCGCCCAGGAACGGGCACTGCTCACCGGTGGCTCGGCCCTGATCACCACAGACGTGGCCGCAGCCGTTGCCGGCGCCGACGTGCTGGTCACGGACACCTGGGTTTCCATGGGGCAGGAGGATGAGAAGGCCCAACGCCTGGAACTGTTCAAGGATTACGCGCTCGACGACGCAGCGCTGGCCCAGGCGGCGCCCGACGCCATTGTGCTGCATTGCCTGCCCGCCTACCGCGGCTATGAGATCTCCGCCTCCGTCATCGACGGGCCGCAGTCAGTGGTCTGGGATGAGGCGGAGAACCGCCTGCACGCCCAAAAGGCGCTCATGGTCTGGCTGGTGGAAAAGTCTGCGACTGAGGCTGCCCACAGTGCGGCCGGCAGCTAGCCATGTCTAAATCATCGCTGTCCGGGGCAGGAATGCCGGCCACCAAGATTGCCCGGCAGGCCCGGGTGCAGGCACTGCTGAGCAACCGGGCCGTGCGCTCCCAGGCGGAGCTGGCCAGTTTGCTGGCAGACGACGGCCTGGTGGTGGGCCAGGCAACACTGTCGCGGGACCTCGTGGAGTTGCGGGCCGTCCGGGTGCGTGGCAAGGACGGCGCCTTGATTTATGCGCTGCCCCCGGAAGGCGGGGACCGCAGCGTGCATTCAGCGTCGTCGCAGGAGCTGCTGGACACCCGCCTGATTCGCCTGTGTGGTGAACTGCTGGTGACGGCCGAATCCTCGGCAAACATTGCCGTGCTGCGGACCCCGCCGGGAGCCGCAAACTTCCTGGCCCTGGCGATCGACCACTCGGTGATGCCCGCCATTCTTGGCACCATCGCCGGGGATGACACCGTCATGGTCATCACCCGGGACCCCCTGGGCGGGGCGGACGTGGCCGAGCGGTTCCTGCAATTTGCTGCCGAATCCGGTTCCGGGGCCTGAGGCCCCGGAACCCGACTAACCCTTCTGCGCCTGCGCCATCCACGCCTCGATGCCGCTGGCATCCAGCGGCAGGGCGTCGGAGATGACCTCGGAGCCCGTGGCGGTGATCAGGACGTTGTCCTCCAAGCGGACGCCAATGCCGCGCAGCTCGGGCGGCAGGGTCAGGTCATGTTCGTGAAAGTACAGCCCGGGCTCCACGGCCAGCACCATGCCCGGCACCATGGTGGCATCCTGGTAGTCTTCGTGGCTTGACTGTGCACAGTCGTGCACGTCCAGGCCCAGATGATGACCCACACCGCAGACCAGGTAGCGGCGGTGGTGCTGGCCGGCGGGGGATAGGGCTTCATCCACGGAGACGGGTAGCAGCCCCCAGTCGCTGAGCCCGTTGGCGATGACCTCCATGGAGGCGTGGTGGAAGTCCGTCCACGGCCGGCCCGGTCCCACGGCGGCCAGTCCTGCCCGGTGCGACTTTTCGACCAGGTCGTGGACTTGGCGCTGGATGGGGCTGAAGGTGCCGCTTCCCGGGAAGGTCCGCGTGACATCGGCTGTGTAGAAGCTATTGGCCTCCACCCCCATGTCCAGCAGCAGCACCTTGTCCTCCAGGACGGGTCCGTCGCAACGCACCCAGTGCAGGGTGGGCGCGTGCTTGCCGCTGCCAACAATGGTGGCGTAGCCAACCCCGTTGCCGTGGGTGCGGGCGTGCCGGTCAAAGGTGCCCTGCAGCCAGCGTTCCCCGCCGGCCCTGATGGCTGCGGGGATCTCCCCGACGACGGCGGCAAACCCGTTGATGGTGTGATCCACTGCTTCGCGGAGCTGGGCAATCTCCCAGTCGTCCTTGACCATGCGCAAGACCGCCAGGGACTGCCCAAGTTCACTGCCAGCCAGGATGCCGTGGCGGCTGCGCAGCTCCGTGGTGAGGATTCCAGCGCCAAGGGTGCCCGTGCCGGCCCGCATGGCCGCA
Source organism: Arthrobacter sp. HLT1-20 (assembly GCF_054510895.1). Taxonomy (NCBI): domain Bacteria; kingdom Bacillati; phylum Actinomycetota; class Actinomycetes; order Micrococcales; family Micrococcaceae; genus Arthrobacter; species Arthrobacter sp. HLT1-20. Next base: position 30,771 of record NZ_JBTNDR010000034.1, read on the forward strand.
ACGATCCCGGCGTCGAGCTCGGACAGGGGCTTCACGGAGAGGGTCAGGGCGTCGGCCCAGTCGGAGAAGTCGGGGGGCCGAACCCACCCACATCTCACCGTGGGCTGCGTTGGTGAAGAACTGCGGATCGCCGGGATAGAACGGGGCGGGAATGAACAAGGTGGCGTCGTGGGATGCGCCGGAGGGGGCCATCACCAGGACTGCGCCCTCAATCGCGGCGCCGCTGAGCCAGTAAAAGTCTGAATCCGGCCGGAAGTCGTAAAACGTGTCGTTGGCGCGCCGCGGTGCGGTGCCGGCGCCAATCACCAGCGCCTGGCCGGGGAATTGTTCCGAGAGGCGCGAGCGGTGGCGCCCGGCGGCTGCGGCGGCACCCGCCACCACGGGCGGGGTCCTATCCGGTGTTCCCCAGCCGTGGCTCATGTACTCGGTGAAGACCGGCACATTGGCCAACTTTGGCGGGCGGGCCTCCTCGAGTCTCCGGGCCGCCGGGGAAGGGGTGGGTGTTGCAATATGTTCGGTCATTTCTTGAATTTCCTCCACCGGTAGCGGCTGTTGTTGGGCTCGTGCCACAATGGCAAACGGGTCCGTCTTTTGCCTCCATCTTCCCCAGAAATCAGCCGCCGCGCCAGTTGCTCGGCCGCCGGGCCGCGGGGACGGGATGGTTGTGGTGGCCGGCCACGCGGCGCGCTGTGAATATCTTTTAGTGAGAATGCATAACCATGCACTATGCTGTGAAGTAACGCGAAACAACACTCTGACGAGTTGTACAAAATAGGGAGACACGAACGTGACTGAACGCATTGTATTGGCATACTCCGGCGGCCTCGACACCTCCGTTGCCATCGGCTGGATCGGCGAAGCAACAGGGGCGGAAGTTATCGCCGTTGCCGTTGACGTTGGACAGGGTGGCGAGTCCCTCGAGGACATCCGCCAGCGCGCGCTCGGTTGCGGCGCCGTCGAAGCCTACGTTGCCGATGCTCGCGACGAATTCGCCAACGAATACGCCATGCCCACCTTGAAGGCCAACGCCCTCTACCAGGGTCACTACCCCCTGGTTTCGGCCATCTCCCGCCCCGTGATCGTCAAGCACCTGGTCAAGGCCGCCCGCGAATTCGGCGCCACCACGGTTGCCCACGGCTGCACCGGCAAGGGCAACGACCAGGTCCGCTTTGAAGTGGGCATCCAGACACTGGGCCCGGACCTGAAGTGCATTGCGCCGGTCCGCGACCTGGCACTGACCCGCGACAAGGCCATTGCCTACGCCGAAGCCAACAACCTGCCGATCGAAACCACCAAGAAGAACCCGTACTCCATTGACCAGAACGTCTGGGGCCGCGCCGTCGAAACCGGCTACCTCGAAGACATCTGGAATGCTCCCACCAAGGACATTTACGACTACACGGCCACCCCGGAATTCCCGCCGGCACCGGACGAGGTCATCATCTCCTTCCACCAGGGTGTCCCGGTTGCCATTGACGGCATCAAGGTTTCCCCGCTGCAGGCCATCCAGGAACTGAACCGCCGTGCAGGCGCCCAGGGTGTTGGCCGGATCGACGTCGTCGAGGACCGCCTGGTCGGCATCAAGAGCCGCGAAATCTACGAGGCCCCCGGCGCCATGGCCCTGATCACGGCCCACAAACACCTCGAGGACATCACCCTGGAGCGCGAGCAGGCCCGCTTCAAGGCAACTGTCAGCCAGCGCTGGGCCGAGCTGGTCTACGACGGCCAGTGGTTCTCCCCGCTGAAGCGCTCCTTGGACGCCTTCATCGAGGACACCCAGAAGTACGTTTCCGGTGACATCCGCATGACCCTCCACGGTGGTGCGGCCATCGTGAACGGCCGCCGCTCCGAGACCTCCCTGTACGACTTCGATCTGGCCACCTACGACACCGGCGACACGTTCGACCAGTCACAGGCCAAGGGCTTCATCGAGCTGTGGGGCATGTCCTCCAAGGTTGCCTCAACCCGCGACCAGCGCGTCCTGGGCCTGTAACCATGACTCAGGTCAATCACGGGACGAACGAGGGTGCACTGTGGGGTGGCCGTTTTCAGGGCGGCCCCGCAGACGCCCTGGCGGCACTGAGCAAGTCAACACACTTTGACTGGCGGCTGGCCCTGTATGACATTGCCGGCTCCAAGGCCCATGCCCGTGTTCTGAACACGGCGGGGTTGCTCAGCGCAGACGAACTAGCAGGCATGCTCAAGGCGCTTGAGGAGCTCGAGGCCGATGTGAAGTCGGGAGCCTACGGACCGGCCGATTCGGACGAGGACGTGCACGGTTCATTGGAGCGCGGCCTGATTGAGCGTGCTGGAACGGCCTTGGGCGGCAAGCTCCGTGCCGGCCGCTCACGCAACGACCAGATCGCCACGCTGGGCCGCATGTACCTCCGCGACCACGCCAGGATCATAGCCGCAGGAGTTCTCTCAGTGGTTGATGCCCTGGTGGAGCAGGCAAAGGCGCACCACGGTGTTGCCATGCCGGGGCGCACCCATCTCCAGCACGCCCAGCCCATCCTGCTGAGCCACCACCTGCTGGCCCACGCCTGGGCCCTGTTGCGGGATGTGCAGCGACTGGTGGACTGGGACAAGCGTGCGGCGGTTTCACCCTACGGCTCCGGTGCTTTGGCCGGTTCCTCGCTGGGTCTTGACCCGAACGCCGTCGCCCTTGAGCTTGGCTTTGACTCGGCAGCCTGGAACTCGATTGACGGCACCGCCTCCCGCGATGTTTTTGCCGAGTTCGCCTGGGTGTGCGCCATGATCGGCGTGGACTTGTCCCGGATCTCCGAGGAAGTCATCCTGTGGGCCACCAAGGAGTTCTCCTTTGTGACGCTGCACGACTCCTACTCCACAGGGTCCTCGATCATGCCGCAGAAGAAGAACCCCGATGTGGCGGAGCTGGCCCGCGGCAAGGCAGGGCGCCTCATTGGTGACCTGACCGGGCTGCTGGCCACACTCAAGGGCCTGCCCCTGGCGTACAACAGGGATCTGCAGGAGGACAAGGAGCCCGTCTTTGACGCGGCCGACACCCTTGAGCTCCTGCTGCCCGCCGTTTCCGGCATGATGGCCACCTTGGTGTTCAACACCGAGCGCATGGAGTCGTTGGCGCCGCAGGGCTTTGCCTTGGCCACCGACATTGCCGAATGGCTGGTCCGCCAGGGTGTGCCGTTCCGCGATGCCCACGAGCTCTCCGGCGCTGCTGTGAAGCTTGCCGAGGGCCGCGGCGTGGAGCTGTGGGACCTGACGGACGAGGAGTACGCCGGTATTTCGGCGCACCTCACCCCCGAGGTGCGCACAGTCCTGAGCACCAACGGCTCGCTGAACAGCCGCAACGCCCAGGGCGGCACCGCCCCCTCGGCCGTGTTGGCGCAGCTGGCGGCCCTTGAGGGGCAGCTGGGCGAGGTCAGGGCCTTCCTGGCCTGACCGGCGTCGTACTTCTTCCGAGAGCACAAGGAATTGCCCGCATCCATGCTGGATGCGGGCAATTCCTGCTCTACGCTATGTTCATGACTGATATTTCAAACGCGCAGCTCATGGATCGCCTCAAGGCTGCGGCGGACACGGTGAGCGCAAAGCTGGTGGGCCTGAGTGACGAGGACGTCCTGGCCCCCACCGATTTGCCCGGGTGGACCCGAGGCCACGTTCTGGCCCACATTGCTCATGTTTCCAACGCCATTGCGCGCCAGGTTGAGTACGCGCTGCGCGGTGAATTGATTGAATTTTACGACGGCGGCCAAGGCGGGCGGACGCAGGCCATCGAGATGAACGCGGGGCATTCGGCGGAGTTGCACAGGGACTACATCGCCGCCGGCTTCTCACGCGCCCTGACAGTGCTGGACAGCCTGGACGATTCCCAGTGGGAGCTGCCCATCAGTTACCGCAACGGCGTGGTGCGCGACGGCGCTTTGGCGTACTGGCGTGAGCTGGTCATCCACCTGGCCGACCTGCAGCTGGGGCGCGGGCCCGAGACCTGGTCCAAGGAGTTCTGCCTGTACCTGATTGAGTTCCTGGACGCCCGGGTGCCCGGCTCAATCCAGTTGAAGCTGCTGCCCTTGGCGCTGCCGCCCATGACTGTGGGCACTGGCACCAACACGGTGTCCGTGTCCGGCATGCTGACGGACATCACCGCCTGGCTGGCCGGACGCACCCCCACCATGGGGTCGCTGCGCGCGGAAGCTGCCGCGGATTCGGTGGAGCTGCCGGTCCTGCTGCCCTGGCCCTCGGCGTTCCCCACCAAGTAATCCCGCCCCTCCCACTTCCCCTGCCTCGCGAACGTACAGTGGATGCCGATGTTGCACGCCAACACCGGCATCAACTGTACGTTCGCGAGGCAGCGGCTGGAACTGCCTGTGGATAACTGTGACGTGCCCCATTTTTTCGCGAAACAATGGGATATGCGCCGAATCCAGTTGCCGCAGTACCTTTATGGGAGGTCGTTCACCACCCAGTCTTCCGATGCCGCCGGCGTGCCGCGGGGGCGGACCCGTGCCGGTGACTTGTTCATCGTCTCCCGGGGCATCCGGGTTCCCGCCGGCATTCCGCTGCAAGGCGCCGCAGCCCTGGCCGCCTACACCGAGGCCAATCCCCTGAGCGTGCTGAGCCACGTCTCCGCCGCGCAATTGTGGAATATTCCGCTGCCGCCGGGGGCCGCCAACGACTGGCGCATCCACCTGGCCAATCCACCCGCAAAAGGCGCCCCTCGGCGGGTCAATGTGGTGGGGCACAGGCTTGCGCTGGCTGAGGATGAGATTTGGGAGCTCGACGGCGTGCGGCTCACCAGTCCTGCACGAACGTGGCTGGACCTTGCCGCCTGCCTGCCCCTGGAAGACTTGGTGGCGGCCGGTGATTTCTTGGTGTGCAGCCACGGGCCGGAGTTTCCAGCCCCGCGTGAACCAATCTGCCGCATGGTAGAGCTGGTTAAGGTTGTTGCCCGGCATCATGGCGGCAGGGGGCTGCGCAACGCGCGGGTGGCACTGGAACTGATTCGCGTGGGCGCCGACTCGCCGCCAGAGACCTTCATGCGCCTGGCCCTGCTTGAAGCGGGGCTGCCGGAGCCTGAATTAAACGTTGTGGTGCGCGATCCGGCTGGCCGTGCCGTCCTGTGGCCCGATGGCGCATACCGCCAGTTCCGAATCGGCCTGCAGTACGACGGCCGCCATCACGACACCCCCGAGCAGTACCTGCGCGACATTCGCCGTCTGCAGACCAGCAGGGCTCTTGGCTGGGAAGAGGTCCGAGTTTCCCTGGAAGACCTCCGCGGGGACAAACCCGCCGTTGTGCGCAAAGTGGCTGACGCATTGCGCGCCAGGGGATGGCGCCCCCGCTGAAGCCCCCGCTTACGCCTGCCGAACGTACAGTTGATGCCGATGTTGTCGCACAACATGGGCATCAACTGTACGTTCGCGAGGCAAGGGGGCGAGTACGGAGGGGCCTACTTTTCCCCCGACACGCGCCACAGGTGCAGGGTCGCGTAGGAACGCCACGGCCGCAAGGGCTCTGCCATGCGTGCCAGCTCAGCCGGCTTGATGGTGCGGGCCTGGGCCAGGGCGTCCCCGCGCAGCAGCCCGTAGCCGTTGCGGACGGCGGCGTCGCTGGGCAGGAAGATGTCGCTGCTGCCCAGCACCCTCATGGCCACATAGCCCACAGTCCACGGCCCTATCCCGGGAATGGGGAGCAACTTTTCGGCCAAGGACTCCAACGTGTCCGCAGCACTAAGATGCAACGAACCCTCAGCAAGCATTCCGGCCACGGCCAGAACGGAGTCAGTCCGCCGTTGGGGGCCGCGCAGTATGTCCCCCCCGCCAGCCGCAAGCTCAGCAGGCGAGGGAAAGAATTGCGTCATCGAGCCATGAGGCAGGCGGCTTGGCGTGCTGAGCGCAACGAGCTGGTTGAGAGCAGTGCGTGCCGCTGCCACGGTGATCTGCTGGCCCACCATGGCCCGGATCAGGATCTCTGCGGGATCCACGCAGCCGGGAAGCCGGATCCCGGGCAGCAAGGCAACCCGCTCAGCCAGCAGGGGATGGCTGCCCAAGGCTGCGTCGGCTGCCAGAGGGTCGTGGTCCAGGTTGAACAAATGCCGCACCCTGCTGAGCAGGATCGGCGCATCGGCAGGATCCTCCACGGCATGATCCAGCCACAAGGCACTGCCGTCCCACGCAACGTGGAACCAGCCGTGGCCGCCAGGAAGCAACAAAGTACGCGCGTAGCTGTTCGAATCAGCTTCTTCAACGCCGGCCACGGAGCGGGCGGCCAGAAAGTCAAAGATGCCCGGCTCAAACGGGGGAGTGAAGTCCAATGCAACGGCCATGAAAACATCCTCCCATGCCTCTTCACACCCACGGGTGCCCTGCTAGCGTGGAGCCATGCCCGAGTCCATGGACCTGCTGGAACTCCTCCAAAGACCCGCCACCGAGGTGGCGCCCTACCTGCTGGGCGCCTTGGTGAGGCATGAGAGTCCGGAAGGTCCCGTCGCAGTCCGGTTGAGCGAGGTGGAGGCCTACCTGGGCCCGGCGGACTCGGCGGATCCGGATCCCGGGGCCCACAGCTATCGGGGCAGGACCAAGCGCAACGACGCAATGTTTGGCCCGCCCGGCCACCTCTATGTGTATTTCACCTACGGCATGCATTTTTGCGCCAACCTGGTGTGCCGCCCCGAGGGCACGTCCTCCGGTTGCCTCATGCGGGCGGGGGAGATTGTTGAGGGCCAGGAACTGGCACGCCTGCGCCGCCCCACGGCCAAGAACGACGCCGAGCTGGCGCGGGGCCCAGCCCGGCTCGCCAAGGCCATGGGTTTCGGCCGCGAACACAACGGCATGGCTGCGCTCCATGGCGAAGTCACCGTGACCCTGCCGGACACCCCCGCCAAAAACGTCATGACGGGTCCGCGCGTGGGCATCAGCGGCCCCGGCGGCACCGCCGACTATCCGTGGAGGTTTTGGCTCGACGGCGATCCCACCGTCTCCGCGTTTAAGCCAGGAGCGGTACGTGCTCCGCGTCGGCCCGTGCCAGCTGCTCGGAAAACTCAATAAGCTCCGTCACCTCTGGCAGCAGATCCGCCGGGGTGAGGCGGTGGACCAAGCCCGAGCGCGACGCCGGCCACTCATGTTCCAGCAGCGAGTACACGCTGGTGTCCACGCGGGAACCGTCGTGCCCGCGCCGGTAGCCGCGCAGCACACCTTCCAGGGTGGCGCCCAGCTTCACAATGGCCGCGGCGCTGCGCACATTGCGCACATCGCAGCGCAGGGTGACCCGGTGCACCAAAAGCTCCTCAAAGGCAAAGGTCAGCAGCGCCAGTTTTGAGGACGCATTGACGTTGCGGCCCCAGTAATTCCGGCCAAAAAATGTCATACCCAATTCAACCCGCGACTGCTCCGGCACAAAGTCGTAGAGGCTTGTGGTGCCCGCCACGGTGCCGGTCTCCTCATCAATGACAGCGAAGGCAATGATGGACGGATCGGCGATCCGGGTGGCAAAAAGCCGTTCCAATGCACGTTTGGATGTAGGCCGTTCCGAGGCCATACCTGCCCACATGTCTACATCGATGTAGGGGTACAAATCTGCCGCGTGACGACGCCGTAACGGCACAAGCCGGACACCGTGTCCGGGGAGTGAAATGTTGTGTTGCACGGAGAATATATAAGCACCTTTTTGGGCATCCGAAAAGCCCCTGTTTTCAACGCTGTACCGTAGAGCTGTGAACCTGAACTTGAACACCCCCGCCCAGAGCCCCAAAAACCCCGAAAATACGGGAGTTGCAGCCACTATCAGCGGCCTCTGCGCCACCATTGAGGACTACCCCACGGAGGGAATTGTTTTCAAAGATTTAACCCCCGTGTTTGCCGACGGTGCGGCCTTCAAAGAAGTGGTGGATGCCATTGTGGAAAAATTCGCCGGAACGTTCGACGCCGTGGCCGGAGTTGAGGCCCGCGGCTTCCTGCTGGCCGCTGCCGCTGCGTACGCCACGGGAACGGGCGTGATCACCATCCGCAAGGCCGGAAAGCTGCCCCGCGAGGTGTACGCGCAGAATTACGCGCTGGAGTACGGTGAGGCAACCCTGGAACTACACCAGGAGGACGTCCGTGTTGGTACGCGTGTGTTAATTCTCGACGACGTACTCGCCACCGGCGGCACGCTCGGCGCAGCTGCTGCCCTGCTGGAGCGCACGGGCGCCCAGGTGGCCGGCATCGGCGTGGTCTTGGAGATCGACGCATTGCCGGGCCGGGCGAATTTGGCCGCCCACGACGTGGTGTCGCTGCTGCACGTCTGACCCCCAAGCCAGCCGGGCTGTCCTGGAAGACACTGTGCGTTTCTGCTCACAGCTGCCAGCGCGGGGGCGCCCGGCGGGATAGACTAGACGGTCCGCCTTTTGGCGGTATGCCTTACATTTCAGGAGTCTTGCATGTATGACCACGAGTTGGCCCAGGAACGTAGCTATGTTGACGGTCTCTACTCCCGCCTGGATGAACTCCGGGCCGAAAAAGTGGAGCAATTGGCGGACGTGCGCCGTGCCAAATCCATGGGCACGCACCAGAACCGGTCCGAACGTGACGCCTTTGCCACGCTCTATGAGAACCGCCTGGCCCAGCTGAACGCAGTGGATGACAAGCTGGTGTTTGGCCGCCTCGACCTGGAAACCGGCGAGTACCGCTACATTGGCCGCATTGGCCTGTCCACGGCGGATCTGCGCCAGCTCATGGTTGACTGGCGCGCCCCCGAAGCCGGCACCTTCTACCAGGCCACGGCTTTTGAGCGCATGGGCGTGCGCCGCCGCCGTCACCTGATCCTGCAGGGCCGCAACGTCAAGGCCATCGAGGACGACGTCCTGGACCACACCATGCTGGTCGACGGCGAGCACCTCCAGGGTGAGGGTGCCCTGCTGGCCGCCTTGAACTCCAAGCGCACGGGCCGTATGAATGACATTGTGGGCACCATCCAGTCCGAGCAGGACAGGATTATCCGTTCACCGCTGAGCGGCGCCTTGGTGGTGCAGGGTGGACCGGGCACCGGCAAGACGGCCGTGGCCCTGCACCGTGCCGCGTACCTGCTGTACACCCACCGCGAACGCCTGCAGTCGGCCGGCGTGCTGCTGGTGGGCCCCTCCAACGCGTTCATGAAATACATTGAGCGCGTGCTGCCGTCCCTGGGTGAAACCGGTGTGGTCATGGCCAGCCTCGGCCAGTTGTTGCCCGGCATCACGGCCACGGCCCCCGAGACCCCCGAGGTTTCCCTGCTCAAGGGCCGGATCGAGATGACCCAGGTCATTGCCAACGCCGTGGCCAACCGCCAGCGCCTGCCGCACCAGGATGTGCGGCTCGACGTCGAAGGCACCCGTTTGACCCTGACGGTGCGCCAGGTGCGCCGCGCCAGAGACCGGGCGCGCGCCACGGGCAAGCCGCACAACGAGGCCCGCGTGACATTCGTTAAGACGCTCCTGGGCGAGCTGACCACCCAGCTGCGCGAGCACATTGAGGAAAACAGCGCCGGCAACACCGCCGACAGGTCATACCTGGCCGACGACGTGCGGGGTTCACGCGACGTCCGCGTCATGTTGAACCTGTGCTGGATGCCGATGAGCCCGCAAAAGCTCATCCGCGACATGTTCAGCAAGCCCGAAATCCTCAAGGCCGTCACCCCCGCCCTCACCGATGCCGAGCGCGCCCTGCTGGCACGCCCTGCCAATGCGCCGTGGAGCGAGTCCGATGTTCCGCTGCTGGATGAGGCCGCGGAACTGCTGGGAGACCTGGATGAGACGGGCGGCCGGGCCGAGGCTGCCGCCGATGCGCAGCGCAAGCGCGATCTGGCCAATGCTGAAAAAGCCATCTCCAACATGAACCAGCAGCTGGAGGATTCCGGTGTGGACGGCATGCTCACTGCCGAGCAGCTGGCGGACTTCAACGTGGTGGAGGGGGAGCGCCTGAGCAATGCCGAGCGCGCCCTCACCGACAGGACCTGGGCCTATGGCCATGTTGTGGTTGATGAGGCCCAGGAGCTGTCGCCCATGCAGTGGCGTCTGTTGGTGCGCCGGTGCCCCGTGAAATCCTTCACGATTGTGGGCGACATTGCCCAGACAAGTTCAGCGGCAGGTGCCATTTCCTGGCAGCAGGCGCTGACCCCGTTCATGGGGGAGCGCTGGAACCTGGAGGAGCTCAGCGTCAACTACCGCACGCCCATCCAGATCGCCGAAGCCGCTGTGCGGATGGCAAACGCCGCCGGCCAGATTGTGTCTGCCCCCAAGGCAGTGCGCGACGGCGAATGGGAACCTTTGGTTGACCTGGTGGCACCCGACGCTGTGGTGGCGCAGGTTGTTGCCGTCATGGAGGAGGAATCCACGGCCGTGGCCGGTGGTCTGGTGGCCGTCATTGCACCCACAGCCTTGGTGGCGGAAACTGCTGCCGCCTTGCGGGCCGTTTATGGGCACCGCGTGGGTCATGGAGCCGGTTCGGTTGAGCAGAACATTGTGGTCATTGATCCGCACGAGGCCAAGGGCCTGGAGTTTGATGGTGTGGTGATTGTGGAACCGGCAGCACTGCTGGCCGGTGCCGGCGGCCGCGTTGGCGATCTCTATGTTGCCATGACCCGGCCCACCCAGCGCCTGCGCCTGATCACTTCCCAGCCGTTGCCGGCAGGAATCGAAAAGTAACTGATGTCCTAGACAGCGGGACCCGTGCAACAGGTGCGGGTCCCGCCGTTGTTTGGGGCAGCGGTGGGTTGCCCTGGCGGGCACAGCGGGACGCAACGCGGTCAGGAATGGCAAAGAAACGCCGTCGTGCTGGTAATTTTGACAGCGTGCCTTTGCAAACTGAACTCCGTGCCCCCGAGAACGACTCCAGCTTCGCCAATGTTTGGCAGGAGCTCAAGTGGAGAGGCCTGGTCCAGGTCTCCACCGACGAGGCAGCCCTTGAAGAGCTGCTCGCCGGCGAGCCGATCACGTACTATTGCGGCTTCGACCCCACCGCACCGAGCCTGCACCTTGGCAACCTGGTGCAGCTGCTGACCATGCGGCGCATGCAGCTGGCCGGCCACAAGCCCCTCGGTTTGGTGGGCGGTTCCACGGGTCTGGTGGGGGACCCGCGTCCCACAGCCGAACGCACCATGAACTCCAAAGAGACGGTTGCCGAGTGGGTTGGCTACCTGCAGGGTCAGGTGCAGCGCTTCCTGTCCTTCGAGGGTGAGAACGCGGCCCGCATGGTTAACAACCTTGACTGGACTGCGCCCATGAGCGCCATTGACTTCCTGCGCGACATTGGCAAGTACTTCCGGGTCGGCACCATGATCAAGAAGGACATTGTTGCCTCGCGCCTGAATTCCGATGAGGGCATCAGCTACGCCGAATTCAGCTACCAGATCCTGCAGGGCATGGACTACCTGGAACTGTTCCGCCAGTACGGCTGTGTTCTGCAGCAGGGTGGCTCGGACCAGTGGGGCAACTTGACCAGCGGCACCGATCTGATCCGAAAGGTCGAGGGCACTTCCGTCCATGCACTGGGCACGCCGCTGATCACCAACTCCGACGGCACCAAATTCGGCAAGAGCGAGGGCAACGCCATCTGGCTCGACGCCGCCATGTGCAGCCCGTTCGACATGTACCAGTTCTGGCTTAACACCGCGGACGCCGATGTTGTGGACCGCCTGAAGGTCTTCACTTTCCTGTCCCGCGAGGAGATCGCCGCGATTGCTGCCGCCGTTGCGGAAAAGCCGCAGGCCCGCGAAGGCCAGCGCACCCTTGCCTTCCAGGTGACCTCACTGGTACATGGAGTGGACGCCACCTTGAAGGTCATTGCAGCATCCGCCGCATTGTTTGGCCAGGGTGAATTGGCTGAGCTGGATGCTGCAACGCTGGAATCTGCAACTCGTGAATTGCCGCATGCCACAGCTCCGGCTTCCGGCCTGGGCATTGTTGAACTGCTGGTTGCCTCGGGTCTGTCCAAAACTAATTCAGAGGCCCGCCGCACTGTGGGGGAGGGTGGCGCCTACGTGAACAATGTCAAGGTCACCGATCTTGATGCAGTTCTGGGTGCTGACGAGGCTTTGCACGGCAAGTACCTGCTGGTGCGCCGCGGCAAGCGGACCCTGGCCATGGTTGAACTCGCCGGCTAGCGTTCATCGAACGTTTCACTGGAGCCCGCCCCCGATTTGCGTTGGGGGCGGGCATCTGTGTATTGTTCTATCTGTTGCTTGCACAAGGTTGAGCCGCTTCGAGAGAAGCACCGACTCCCATCTTGCAGGAAACCAAACCTACAAATTACAAGACAATATATTCGTCTCTTCAATTCGAATTGTTTATTGAAATATAGGTTTGCGGAATTCATGAAGTGACCAGCCGCACAAAATGCGGATTGGACAAATGGATTCTGATGAAATAACATTGAAACATCACGTCGACGAAAACAAATTGTGAAAAACAGTTTGGAAGTACTCGAATTGTAATTGTTGTTTGAGAACTCAATAGTGTGCCAAGTTTTATTGATACCAATTTATTTATATTGAATTGGTTATTTGGTTGGTTGTTGCCGCCCCTGTGGTGATGACTGGCCGTTTAGCTGGTTTCGAATTTAGTGCATGCATTTGCTACCTTTTTCCGGTGTGAGTGTGTGTGTCTGTTTAGTTATTAACGGAGAGTTTGATCCTGGCTCAGGATGAACGCTGGCGGCGTGCTTAACACATGCAAGTCGAACGATGAA